>JBIIUN010000496.1:0-3581 GCA_044339945.1 Kapaibacterium sp. (SeqCode) | reverse complement strand
GCCGGGCCGAGGAAATCGTCCAAGCTCTCGGGCACGCCGTCGATGAACCGCTGTTTGTGGCGGTGAAACAAGTCGCGCTGGGCCGTTCCGATGCGGGCCGGCCGGATTTCCAGGCGAAGGTCGCGGTTCTTGCGGAGCACGCGGGACTGGCTGGGGGACAGCGCCAGTTGGTCCAACCGGACCCGGAGATGGAGCAGGGGCTCCATGCGGCCGTTCCACGGGAGGATACACTGCCGGAAAAACGTGGTGCCTAGAAACCACCAGGCGCCAGCCCACAATTCGTCCATCGCCGAGGGCGGCACCGACCAGGCGACGAACGTGTTCTCGAACCGGCTGCGCATGTCCGCTGCAAACAGCGGAAAAAACCCCCATTCGTCAATGGCGAAGGCGGCCGAACTGCCGGTCCCGACAGCATTCGGGCCGTTAACGACAACTGGTTGCCAGCGGTGGAGTGGAAAGCCCAATGCCAATTCTGGCTAAAACTGCGCGCTGACCTCATGATGCGGCCAGACGATGGTGAAGCGCGAATTTCATTTTCGGGGCTCGTCGGAGCCCGAAGCCCGGCTGTTCCTGCGCCAGCAAGCCATGCAACTCAGCCTGCTCCGTTGGGTTTACGTCGAGCGTTCCTGCACGCGGGTGGCGGACGTGAACCGTGACGAAATGATATTCCCGGGAGTCACGTTTGGCCATCCGCTGCTGGAATTGATCCTACGCGAGGCCGGGGCGTCATTTGACCCCGCGGTGCTGGCCTCGCAGTTGCCGGCGGACTTGGAACGGCGGGAGTTCTACATCTCGGCCAAATATCCCTGGGCCCAAGACCGGGTCGATTGACGGCGCAGCGCCGGTCGAGGTGGGAAATTGGCGGAAGGGGAGGGATTCGAACCCCCGGATGGGTTACCCCATCTCCTGATTTCGAGTCAGGTGCCTTTAACCACTCAGCCACCCTTCCGCGACTCTGTTTTCGGATTCCATGGACGCCTGCGGCACCCTGAGTTTGAACGTGATTTTCGTTTCAGGAACTCTGGCGCCACCGCCTCCAACCGAACCGGCCGAGGACTTTGTTGCCGAAGCGTTGGTTACTTCAACCGGGCCGCCATTACTACTTGGTTGCGCGAATTGGCGGCAAGCTGAAAAAGATTTCCTTCGCCCCCAGCCAGAGAAGCGCACACCCCAAGCCCCGAACACTGCCGTCTGCCGCCGACTAATCCCGATGCCAAACCATCGACGAGGAAGTCAGGCTTCCTCGTTTCCGGAGCCTTCTCGGATCAGGCGAAGCCGAGATTCTGCACGATCCGGAGCGTGGAATGGGCCTTGTTCAACGTGTAGAAGTGGACGCCCGGGGCGCCGTTCCGGAGGAGGTCCTCAATCTGCCGGGTGCAATGCTCGATGCCGAATTCGATGGCCGCCGCGTCGTCGTCGCCGATCTGGTCGAGCCGGGCGAGAAACGGAGCGGGCAGCTTGGCGCCGCACAGTTCGGTGAATTTCTTGGTCTGCTTGGCCGACAGGACGGGCAGGAGCCCAGGCACGATGGGCACGTCGACGCCGAGCTTCTGGCTCAGGTGGTCGCGGAAGGCGTAGTAGTCGTCGTTGTTGAAGAAGAGTTGCGTGACCACGAAATCCGCGCCGGCCCGGATCTTCTCCGCGAGGAAGCCCCAGTCCGCGATTTTGCCGGCCTTCTGCGCAATGTGCCCTTCCGGAAAGCCGGCCGTGCCGATGTTGAAGCCACCGAGTTCCTTCAGGTAGGCGACCAGCTCGGTCGAATAGCGGAAGCCCCCCTCGGTTTGCACCCATTCACCGGTGCCGCCGGGGGGATCGCCGCGCAGCGCGAGGAGGTTCTTCACGCCCCGGCTGCGCGCGTCCTCGATGACCGAATGCAACTCCGCCTTGGTCGCATTCACGCAAGTGAGATGCATCATGGCCGTGAGGTCGAAGTCACGCTGGATGCGCTCGACGATGCCGAGGGTCTTGTCCCGGGTCGTGCCGCCGGCGCCGTAGGTCACCGAGCAGTAGAGCGGCTTGGCCTTGAGCAGCTCCGGCAAGGTGCGGTCGAACAGGTTGCGCTCTCCCTCCTCGGTCTTGGGCGGGAAAAACTCGATCGAGATGGCGGGACGGCCCGCTTCACGGCATTCGCGATGGAGATCTTTGATGAACCGGATCACGGGTCGGAGCATGGCGATGAAGACGCCTGAAACAAGAGTTAAATCAACGAATCAGGATTCGTTGATTCGATCTAGGTTTCCGGAGCGCCAGCGCCTTGGAATTCGGCCGTTCATTCGGCCCGCGACAGGCGCTTGAAGTAATCCGCCAGCGCGCCCTCGTATTGTTTGGGCGCGTCTTCCGACGCGATGTCGCCGACCTCCGGCCGGCCGGCCAGCAGGGCCTCGACCATGGCGGTGGCATTGCCCAGGGCAGAGTTGCTTTCGTTGCCCTTCGAACCAGCCCCGGAACCATTCCCGCTGCGCATCGCCTGGGCGGCTTCCGACATCTTGGCCGACGCCTCGCTGAGCTGTTGGCCGGCGGCCTTGCCGGTCCGGGAACCTTTGCCCATCAGGCGGGCAAGTCGCTCCGCGAGGGCCTTCGCCTCTTGGCTCATGGCCTCCTGCTTGGGGGCGAGTTTGGCCAACTCCGCCGTGGACTTCGGCTGATCGTCGCCCGGCTTCTTGCCCTCTCCGGGCTTCTGCCCCGGCTTTTCACCGGGCTTCGGCGAATCCTTGGCTTCGGCGTCGTTCTTGGCCAACTCGTCCTTGGGCTGGCCTTCCCCCTGGCCCTTTCCGGATTGCTTTCCTGGCTGTTTCCCGGGGGCTTGGCCGGCCTTAGCCGGATTGCTCTTGGCGGTCTGATTCTGGCCCGCCTTGGGTTCCTGCGGGTTTTGCGCCTGCGCGGACCGGCTGGGTTCGGTGGCCGACGCGCCGGCCGGGCTGCTCCCCGGGTTCTCGCACGCCGAACTGATCGCCGCCTGCTGCCGGGCGAGCTGCTGGATTTGTTCGAGCATCTTCGCCAACTCCTGCTGCTTGGGGTCTTCCTTCTTCTGCTTCTTCAGCGCCTCGAGGACGACCTTTACCGCCGGCGGCGGTTGCGGCTGCGCTTCCTTTTCCTGCGCCATCGGCGGCAACTGCGTCGGCAAGTCCTTCAACGCTGGCATCAGCTTGAGCACTTCGTAAAGGCGGGCGAGCGCGGTCTCTTCCGGCGGCAACGCGGCATCGCGCTGGCTTTTTTCCAAAGTCCCGGCGGCCTGAGTCATGGCGGCGACCGCGGCATTCATCGCGCCCTGCACGGGCAAGGGCGCCCCGGTCTCGCTCAGGCCTTGCTGATACAGTTTGCCGAATTCGAGGGCGTCGCGTTGGCGCAGGGCCAGTTCCTCGAACTTCTCCTTGGGACTGGTCGCGGCGAGGCTCGCTGTGTCGGCGATGATCTGCTTCTGGATGGTGAGCAGGTTCACCTTCTGCCCCTGCTTCTGGGAAAGGCACTTTCCGCCCTCGAGGTCCGTGATCTCGATGAAGTAGGTGGGCGAACGCCCGACGCCGGGACCATCGAGGGTGTTGTTGTCGCGCACCTCGGCGTGGTAAGCCACGAGTTCGAAC
>JBIIUN010000081.1:0-13229 GCA_044339945.1 Kapaibacterium sp. (SeqCode) | reverse complement strand
CTCCTCCTTGGTGAGCTGGGTGTCGGTGACGTCCAGCACCACACGAAGATCGAACCAATCGGTGCCGCCTTCGGACTGTTGGACGTCGAGTCGGACACGGCCGGCGACGGTCGCGTTGGTGAATGCCCCAAGCTCGCCCTTGAGTTCCAGCTGGACGCCCGGCGGCACGCTCGCCAGCCAGTTCATGAACTGGTCTGGGAAACGGGCGGTCACGCGCATCAGCCAGCGCTGCCGGGCGAAATCCCACTTGAAGCCGACCGGCTCCAGCAACTTCGGCACTTCGCTGAGCTGGGCGCGGTCGTAGGTGACCAACGACGATTCGTCCGAGACCGTGGCGGCTGCGGTCGTGGCCTGGCCGGTGGCGTTGAACTTCGCGTCGAGCCACGCATTGCCGTTCCACCGCTCGACGTAGTTGCTGTTGTCGAGGGCCATGCCGAGGGCGTCCAAGACGGCGTATTCCGTGTCGTTGCCGAAGGCGATGGTGCGCAGTTCGCCCTGGATCACGGCCTTGAGCGGCACGACCTGGACGCGCTCGGCCAAGCGCTGGGGCAGGGGAATCTGGTGGTGCTGCAGGAAACGGATGCCGACGGCGGATTCCAACGCCGGCGCCGGGATTGGCGTCTCGATGGCCGGGTCCACGGCGCGGTCCTCGATGGGCGCGCTGTTCCAGAGGGTGTCGCGCGTCAGGTAGAGCGTCGGTTTGCCGGGCAGGACAATCAGCGCCTTGGGGGCGTGGCTGCCGTCGGGCTGGACCAGCCGGAGCCGGTAATCGTCGGCTTCGTCGGTCGCGGCCGCGAGCTCCCAGCGCAGCGGTTCGTCCGGCCGGCGCAACGGATCGCCGTCGGCGCCGACGACGAAGGGCTGCAACGTCGGCAGGCGCAGGAAGCGGTTCAGCAGCCGACGCGTCTGCTGGTCATGGTAAACGAGATTGATCTGGTAGCCGTAGCGGGCGCGCTGGGCGAGCGGTTGCCAGAGCAGGGCGACTTCCGGGGCGAGCTGGTCGCCGGATTTCTCGTCGAAGTCCTTGAACTTGCCCGGCTTGATGGCGGACCAGTCGAGCGCGCCCGACTTCCGGTATTCGATCAATGCCTCGGTCTCGGTGAGGCGCAGGCGAAGCTCCACTTCCTCGGCAGGTTTGGCGTCGTCGCAGGGCCCGAGCTGGAGGTTGTTCAGGAGGTTGCGCCAGCGGTCCACGTCGCGGCCCCGACGCCAGCGGATGACGCGTTCGCGGACCTCGTCGAGCGTCGTGATGGATCGCAGGAACTCCGGCCAATGCAGGCCCTGGCCCTCGGCGGCCAGCGCGATATAGAGCCAGAACTCATGTTCGTCCTTCGGCGCCGCTGGCCAGAGATCCAGCTTTTCCCAGGTGTGCTGGGCCTGGAACTTGATGCCGAACGAGATCAGGTCGTCGCCGGTGAGCCAGGGGCGCTCCTTCAGCTTGGCGAAGCGTTCCTCAACCTTCCGGACAAACTCCGCCTCGGCCTTGGAAAGGTCGCGGCCGATGGCTTCCTTCGCCTTCTGGGCGAGCACGCCCGAGGCGATGGCGACGGACTCTGCCTTGCGCTTCAGCGCCTTCTTGCCCGCGCTGAGCTTCTGGACGCTGGCAACACTGTGCTCCGCCAACAGGGCCTTCATCATGCCCGCGGCATGTTCGCAGCCGCCGCCCGCGACGCAGGAACAGGCTTCCCACCAGAACTTCGTCTCGGGATCAAAGGTCAGCGTGGTCTGGAGCAGCGTGTCGCCCTCGATGTCGGCGACGTATTCCAGGCCGGGCGCGACGCAGCGGAACTCCTTCACGGCGCCCGCGTTGACCAGGGCGTCGCCCCGCTTGCGGGTCTCCGGCGGCAGCTCGTCGAGAAACTGCTGGGCGGCGACCGTGTCGAAATTCGTGAAATCGGCGGGCTCCATTTAGGAGCGCACCATAACGGAGGATTCTCCCGCGACAAGGCAGGGCTCCCGCGGAATCCGCTAGAGTCCGAGGACGGAACTGGCCAGCAACCGCCGGAAACGCTCGCGATTGCGGGCGTCGTGGAAGTCGACCGGATTGAAGTCGTCGGTCAGCACCGTGCCGGCGTCCGGACGGATCGGTTCGGCGGCGGCGGCGAAGACGCTTTGCGCCTCGGCCACGACCCGGGGATGGATCTCGGCGAGGGGAAAATCCCGGTGCCGGATCAGCGGCGAAGGCGAGGCGACGAAGAACATGTTGCCGTTGCCGGAAGCGTGCAGGCGAACGTCGGCGAATACGGCGCGCAAGGTCTTCTGCAGCGAACCGGCGAAGAAGTCGCGGCCGGCGGTGCGATCACCGAAACAGTTGATCACCAGCACGCCTTCGGGCTGGAGCCGGTCGCGCATGGCCGCAAACGCCTCACGGGTCATCAGGTGCGACGGGGAGGAGTCTCCGAGGAAGGCGTCCAGCATCACGCAGTCGTAGCGGTTGGTGAACTGGTGCATCGCCTGCCGCCCGTCTCCGATGACGAGGTTGAGCTTCGTCGGGTCGAAGTCGAAGAAACGTTCCGCCACAGGAATGATGGCCGCGTTGATCTCGACCGCGTCTACCTTCACGCCGCGTTCCGCCAGCTGGCGGGGCACCATACCCACGCCCACTCCGATGCAGAAGGCGCTTTCAATCTTTCGGGTGTAGCTCGTCGCCAACCCCTCGAGTCCGTAGGTGAACAGGGAGGCGCTCTGGCGGCTGGTGCGGTCGTAAGTGTTCTGCGTGAGGTAGTCGTTGAGGTAGTATCGGAAGCGCCGGTCCGGCGAGTCGATGACCTCGATGAGGCCGAAGTTCGAGTTCCGGCGGACCAGTTCGATGGCCGTCTTGTAGCGGCGACTGGTGTCGGCATCGACTGCGCTCCAACCAAGGACGAAAACGGTGGCGGCCGCACCGAGGGCGGCGGCCCGGAAGCCGCCCCAGACGATGAAATACACCAGTGCCAACAATGCGCAGAGGCTGGCCGTGGCGATCAGGGTGACCGAATTCGGGGCGAGCGGGATGAGCACGTAGCCAATCAGGGCCGTGCCGACAAAGCTGCCGACCGTGCTCAAGGCGGTCAGGCGGCCAACGGTTCCGCCCACGCCGCTCAGGTGGCCGGTGATGAAGCGGACCAGGAACGGGCACGTCATCGCCAGCAAGGCCAGCGGGACGAAGAACAGGAACGCCGAGGCCAGCAGCGACCCGACCGGCAGTGAAAATGACAAACACTTGGCCGCAACGGTCCGGACCCCGAACACCACCACCGCCAGGTAGGCGGCCGCCCCGAACATGGCGGCGTAGAGTCGGCTAAGTCCCGTGGCGGAATCCGCCCAGCGGCCGCCCAGGTAATACCCGACCGCGAGGGACGCCATGGCCACGCCGATCTGGGCCGTCCAGACGAAATGCGAGGTGCCCAGGAACGGTGCGAGGATCTTGGCGCCCAGGATCTCGATGATCATGATCGCGGCGCCGTTGACCATTGCAGTCAGGAAGAGGAATCGCCGCAATCCCGGCGTCATTCCGGTTGGCGTGTCGGAGGGTGATTGCACGAGCGGTTGCTACCAGCGGAGCCGCGGGAAGGAAATCTCCAATGGGCAATCGCTGTCAAAACGCCCCGGGTGACCTCTGTGCGGTCGCGCCTTGGCTTTGGCGTCGGCACGGGCTACACCAGCGGCCCGTGCCTGCGAAGCAATCCGTGGAATCCAGTGAAGCCGCCGGAAGAATCCCCCTCGACTCGCCCCAGCGCCGTCGCCTGCCGCCCCTGTTGCGGCGGGCTTGGTATGGCTTGAACCAGGCATTCCGGCGGCGCATTGCCCACACCGGGGTGACGCCCGACCAGTTCACCGCGATGCGCACATTGCTGGAGGGTTCGCCCGAAGGCAGCACTCAGCGCGATCTGACACAGGCCATGTCCAGCGATCCCAACACCGTGGCGTCGCTACTGGAACGCATGGAGGAGGCCGGTTGGGTGGAGCGTCGGCCCCATGAACGCGATGGCCGAGCTTACCGAATCCGGCTCTTGCCTGCCGGCCGGGAACGATACGAGATCGTGCGGGACGAGGCGGTGGCACTGCAAACCGAGGTGTTGTCCGGCTTGCCCGAAGGACAACGGGAGCTGTTCCTCGAACAACTGGACCTCGTGGCCAGCGCGTGTCGCCGGGCCGCGGAACAAGCGCCCCGGGCGTCGGCTAAGTGAGGCGTTGGGCCACGTCTTCGGCTGTGATCGAGTCGAGGCGGATCGTCTTGCGAGTGGAGGTATGGCCCCGCACCAACGTCACGCAGCGGCGGGGTAACTTCAGGTAGCCGGCGAGAAATTCGATCACCGCCTCGTTCGCCGCGGAATCGACCGGCGGGGCGGTGACCTTCAGCTTCAACTCGTCGCCAAGCGGGCCGGCAATTTCATTCCGGCTGGCCCGTGGTTGAACTTTCAGCGCGAGGAAGACGGCTCCGTCCTGAATCCGAAGAAAGGGCGGCAGCGTCACAGGTTGAGCGAGGAAAAGGCCCGGGCGAGCCCGATTTCCATGCCCCACCAGACCGTCCAGACCAAGGCCGCGGCAATCAGCGGTGTGAAGTCGAGCTTGCCGAATCGGACCGGCAGCCAGCCGAGCGGGCGTATCAGGGTGCCGCCGACTCGGTGGATGAAATCCAAAAAAGGGGCGTTGCCGAGGTAGATGTAGGTGTTGATCAGGCGCAGCAGGAGCACGCCGGCCAGCAGCCACTTCAGGCTGAGCCAAATGCTGGCCCCGACAACCACGGACTGGGCCGCCAGTTCAGGACCGGCCGGAACCCGGGGCAGTATTCCGAGGTTGGCCAATGGCACCGTTAGCAAGGCCCACGCGAGGGCACCGAGGAGGAACGGGCACACCAATTGCAGCCCGATGGGTAGCCGGCCGAGTCCCCCGAGGAACTCGCGGAGCACCTTGGACCAGCCCTCCGGCTCGCGTTCCAGGGCAGTCAAGGCAACCAGCACGGTGGCCCACGACATTGCAATCAGCCACGCCCAACCGAAGGACAGCAGCGAATGGAGCAGGAGGCGGTTTGGATCGTCGGCCCGGAACGCGAGCGCCGCGGACCCGAGCCCGATCATTGGCGTCCAAGTCAGCCCTGCCGCCGCAACGGAGTAGATCAGCGGCCGGGCAAGCAGGACTCCCCCCAACGCCAGCAAATAGCCCCACCGTTTGGTGGGGCGGGATTCGGCCGGTTTGAGGTTGGACAGCAGCGTTCCCGCCCCGCGGACAGCCGCCGGTTTGCCAGCGGTGCGCCATGCCAACAGCAAGACCAAGCCGATCAGGTTGAGCAGGAGATCAACGATGGCCATGGCGGATTGGGCGGGCGGCGGGACTTCGTCGCGGGCCGGCCCAAGCGTCCGGCTGGAGCGTCAGGACAGCGTGACCCCGGCGCGCTGGGCGGTGCGGATGAGGGCGTCCGCCATGTCGCTCGGAGTCACCGCCACTTCGATTCCGCATTCATTGAACACGGTGATTTTGGCGGCGGCGGTGTCTTCAGCTCCGCCAATGACCGCGCCGGCATGGCCCATGCGGCGTCCCGCAGGGGCGGTGGCGCCGGCAATGAAGCCCGCCACGGGCTTCTTGCAGTTCGCCTTGATCCAGCGGGCCGCCTCGACTTCGGCGCTGCCGCCGATTTCGCCGATCATGATGATACCGACGGTTTCCGGGTCATCGTTGAAGAGCTTGATGACGTCGAGGTGCGACGTGCCGTTGACCGGGTCGCCGCCGATGCCAACGCAGGTGCTTTGGCCGATGCCCTTCACGGTGAGCTGGTAAACTGCCTCGTAGGTCAGGGTGCCGGAACGGGAGACGACGCCGACGCGGCCCTTCTTGTGAATGTAGCCGGGGGCGATGCCGATCCGGCAGCCGCCCTTGGAGCCTTCGCCGGTGCCGGGCGTCACGACGCCAGGGCAATTCGGCCCAACCAAGCGGGTCTTGGCGCCCTGCATGGCGCGTTTCACGCGGATCATGTCCTTGACCGGAATGCCTTCGGTGATCGCGACGGCGAGGTCGAGCCCGGCGGATACGCCTTCGAGGATGGCGTCTGCCGCAAACGGGGGCGGGACGAAGATGGCGGAGACGGTCGCGCCGGTCTCGCGGGCGGCGTCGGCGACCGTGTTGAAGATGGGCACCTTATGCCCGGCGTGTTCAAAGAACTGTCCGCCCTTGCCCGGCGTGACCCCGGCGACGACCTGCGTGCCGTAGTCGAGCGAAAGCTTGGCGTGGCGGCCGCCAAAGTCGCCGGTGATGCCTTGGACGAGAATCTTGGTCTGGGGAGTAACGAGAATGGCCATGTCGGAAAGGGAGTTGTCGGTGACGGAATGCTGCGGTCAGTGCTGGCAACCAGCTTGGCTGGTGCCCGGATTTCGTTTGTGGATGCAGACGACGTTGCTGTCGGGGTCGAAAATGAACGCCATCTGGCAGACGGGCGTCGGGAAGGGCTCAATCTTGAAGCGAACCCCTGTGGACTTGAGGGAGGCAATGGCGGCGGCGAAGTCTTCGACTTCCAAAGCCACGGAGCAGCCGTCCGAGCTGGGGTTCCAGCCCGGAGCGCAGCCGAGCGAAAGGGTGCTCGCGCCGATGTCGTATTCGGTCCACTGCAAGCCGCCGGGCTCGCCGTGGACCATCGTTGGTTTCAATCCGAGATCACCTTCGTAAAACGCCCGGGCCCGCGCCATGTCGGTGACGGCGTAGCACGAGAAAGCGATTTCGGAGACCTTGACCATGGCGGGACCGCTTACGCGGCAACCAGTTTCACAATCTTCTGGGCGGCGTCGGCCATGCTGTCGCCGGAAACCAGCGCAAGGCCGGAGGCGGCGAGCGTGGCCTTGCCGGCAACGACGTTGTTGCCTTCCAAACGGACCACCAAGGGGAGCTTCAGGCCGACTTCCTTGACCGCTTCGACGATGCCGGTGGCGATCACGTTGCAGTCCATGATGCCGCCGAAGATGTTCACGAAGATGCCCTCAACGTTCGGGTCCCCGAGGATAATCTTGAAGGCCGCAACCACCTGGTCCTTGGAAGCGCCGCCGCCGACGTCGAGGAAGTTCGACGGGTTGCCACCGAAATGCTTGATGATGTCCATCGTGCTCATCGCGAGACCGGCACCGTTGACGAGGCACGCGATGTTGCCGTCGAGCGCGATGTAGCTGAGGCCGAACTTGGAGGCTTCGATCTCCTTCGAGTCCTCCTCATTGAGGTCGCGGAGTTCGGTGATGGCGGGATGCCGGTAGAGCGCGTTGTCGTCGAAGGACACCTTTCCGTCGAGGGCGAGCACCTGGTCGTCCGCCGTGGTGATGAGCGGGTTTACCTCGACCATGGCGGCGTCGGTTTCCCAGAACATGTTCCACAGGTTGCGGATCAGCTTGGCGGCATTCTTTGCCTCGGCCGGATTCAGGTGCAGGCCGAAGATCAGTTGGCGCACCTGGTAGTCCGCGAGCCCGTAGGCGGGATCGACATGGACCTTGAAGATCTTCTCCGGGGTCTCGTGGGCGACTTTCTCGATCTCCACGCCGCCTTCGGTCGAGGCCACGATCACCGGCCGGGAGGTGGCGCGATCGAGCAGGATCGCGAGGTAGTATTCCTTCTTGATGTCGCTCGCGACGGTGAAATAGACGGTCTGCACCTTGCGCCCGGCGGGGCCGGTCTGCGCGGTGACGAGGGTCTTGCCGAGCATGTTGCCCGCCATCTCCTTGGCGTCATGCTTGGACTTGGTGAACTTCACTCCGCCCTTGAAGCCATCGGTGAAGGTGCCCTTGCCGCGGCCGCCGGCATGGATCTGGGACTTCACCATCGTGGGGCCTTCGGGCAGGCCGGCCAGCGCGGTGACGAACTCTTCGGGGGTCTTGGCCGCGGCGCCCTTGGGGACGGGGACGCCGTATTTTTCGAAGAGGGCCTTGGCCTGATACTCGTGAATGTTCATGGGAAAATGGACTGATCGCTATTGGAACGGACGGACATCCGAGCAATGCCGGGAAGTCGTTTAGGGTGTTTCAGCGTTGTTCGATCGGCACGACCTTGAGTCCGACCGGTCCGGTGTAAACCGATTGCGGGCGGATCAGGCGGTTGTCCGCCAATTGCTCCAGCACGTGGGCGGTCCAGCCGCTGGTGCGGGCGATGGCGAAAATTGGGGTGAACAGGTCGGTCGGGATGCCGAGGCTGTAGTAGACCGTTGCGCTGTAAAAATCCACGTTAGCGTGGAGCCCCTTCTTTTCGAGCATCAGCTCGGCGATGCGTTCGGACATCTGGATCCACTTCGGCTCACCCAGCTGCGAAGAGAGGATCTGGGCCATGCGCTTCAGATGCGGGGCGCGCGGATCGAGCACCTTATAGACGCGGTGGCCGATGCCCATGATCTTGCGCTTCTGGGCGAGGCAGTCGTCCACGTAGGCGTCCACCTTTTCCAGTGAACCGATCTCCTGGAGCATCTTGATTACGCCTTCATTGGCGCCGCCGTGCAGGGGGCCCTTGAGCGTTCCGATGGCGGTCGTGATCGCGGAATACATGTCCGACAGCGTCGCGATGGTGACGCGGGCGCTGAAGGTGGACGCGTTCATTCCGTGGTCGGCGTGGAGCACGTAGCACATGTCCATCGTGTTGACCTTCTCGGCGGAGGGCTTCTCCCCGTCGATCATCCACAGGAAATTGGCGGCCTCGCCGAGCGTGGGATCGGGTGCAATGAGGGGCAGTCCCTGACGGGCCCGGTGGAAGTAGGCCATCACGACCGGAATCTGGGCAATCAAGCGCAGCGCCTTGCGCCGCTGGGCGTCCATCGTGTCGTCATCGGCCACGGAGTCGTAGCAACCGAGGGCGCTGACGCCAGTGCGGATGGCGTGCATTGGCGGACAATCTTTCGGGAGCTTGGCCAACATCTCGGTGACGCCCTGGGGCAGTTCCCGGTAGCCGGCCAGCACCGCCTTGAGCTCCGCCAGCTCCTTCTTGTTCGGCAGATGGTTATGATGCAGCAGGTGCACCACTTCCTCGTAAGTCGCCTTGCCGGCCAATTCGTTGATGTCGTAGCCGCAGTAGATCAGCTGGCCGACATCGCCGCGGACATCACTCAGGCGGGTGTGGGCAGCGATGATGCCTTCGAGGCCCTTGGAGACGGCGGAAGGAGTGGCGGGGGTGGCGTTGCTCATCGTGGAAAAGCGGTTTCGGTCTGAAAAACGTGCGCAAAGTCTGTTGGCGAGTCCGGGGGCGTCAACGGATTTCCCCGAAAATGACGCCGCAGCTTGCTGCGTGAGTGGACAATTGGCAAATGCACCGCGCTGGACGATGGTCGTCACAACCTGTGGTCATCTCCGTCATCATCCCGGCTTTTAACGAGGAGAAGTTGCTGCCCGCCACGCTGGCGGCTGTTCGCGAGGCTTCCGCGGCGTTCCACCGGCGTGGCTGGCGCACCGAGCTGATCGTCTGCGACAACAATTCGACGGACCAGACGGCCGAACTGGCCCGGGCGGCGGGCGCCACGGTTGTCTTCGAGCCGATCAACCAGATCGCCCGGGCCCGGAACGCCGGGGCTGCGGCCGCCTCGGGGGACTGGCTCCTGTTCATCGATGCCGATTCTCAACCCTCGCCTGAGTTGTTCGCCGATGCCGCCACCGCCATCGCCTCCGGCCGCGTGATCGGCTGCGGCGCCACACTCAAGCTGGATGTCCCGAGTTGGTGGTATCACGCGTTGGCCACGGTCTGGATCTGCTGGAGCCGGTTGGCCCGGCACATGGCCGGATCGTTTGTCTGCGTCGAGGCGGCCGCGTTCCGCGAACTGGGTGGATTCTCCTCCCAGCTGTTCGCCGCCGAAGAGCTCGAATTCTCGGCGCGGCTCAAGCGACTGGCCCGCCGGCAGGGGCGCAAGGTGGTGATCTTGCACCGGCACCCGCTGCTAACCTCCGGGCGGAAAATCAAACTCTACACCGCGCGGGAGACGCTGATGTTCTTCGTGAAATCGGCCGTGCGGCCCCGGAAGACGCTAACCGATCGCGATCAGTGCGTGCTGTGGTATGACGGCCGAAGGTGATTCCCCGGGACGGTGACTTCAGGAGGGGAAAAGCAAAAGGCCGCGCCCGGTGGGACGCGGCCTTGGTGAATCGGCGAACTTACATCTGGCTCTTGCCAAGCTCGTCGTTGGTGCTGGCGTTGATGATCCGCCACTGTTCGGTGTGGAAACTGGCTTCCGGTCGGAATGACAGCTTTGCGAAGAACTTCTTCTCGAGCTCGATGAGCAGTTTTTCGTCCTCGGTGCGCAGGCGCTCCAGCACGGTGGGGTGGCAATGTATGCGGAGCTGGAAGTCTTCGTCGCTGCGCGGCCGGGCCTTCATGATCGCGGTGAGCTTGCGCTGGATTTCCACGCTCATGCTCTCGGGGCTCTTGAGGACGCCCTTGCCACGGCAGTGCGGGCAATCGTGCAGCATCGAGGCCGCTACCGATTCGGTGTGGCGCTGGCGGGTCATCTCCATGAGACCGAGCTGGGAGAGCGGGAGCACGTGGGTCTTGGCCCGGTCGCGCTTGAGGTTCTCCTTCATGCGCTGGAAGACGCGCTGCTGGTCACCGCGGGACTTCATGTCGATGAAGTCGAGCACGATGATGCCGCCCATGTTGCGCAGGCGAAGCTGGCGGCAGATTTCGTCGGCGGCCTCGAGGTTGACCTTGAGCAGGTTCTGATCGTGGTCCTTCGAGCCCTTGTGGCGCCCGGTGTTGACGTCGATGGCCACGAGCGCCTCGGTCTCGTCCACGATCAGGTAACCGCCGCTCCGGAGCGTGATCTGGCGGCCAAAGGCGTTCTCCAGCTGCTTGGAAATGTTGAACCGGTCGAAGACGGGCTGGGCCTCGTTGTAGAAGAAGACCTTCTTCGCGGAACGCGGGCTGATCCGGCCGATGAGGTCGCGGACGCGTTCGTATTGGTGGCTGTCGTCGATGACGATGCGGGTGACCTCCTCGGTGAGGAAGTCGCGGACCGTCCGTTCGATGAGGTCGGGTTCCTGGAAGACGCAGGACGGCGCCTTCCCGTCCTTAATCTTCGCCTGAATGTGGTTCCATTCCTCGAGCAACATCGCGAGGTCGCGGATGAAGTAGCGCTTCAGTTTGTCCTCGCCGGCGGTGCGGATGATGACGCCCATGCCTTCGGGGATGCTCAGCTCGCGGACGATCTTCTTGAGCCGTTGACGTTCCTCGTGGTTCTCGATCTTGCGGCTGATGCCGGACTGGTCGGAATTGGGCAGCAGCACCAAGTAGCGGCCGGGCAGTGACAGATTGGTCGTAACGCGGGGGCCCTTGGTGCCGATGGGCCCCTTGGTGACCTGGATGATGATCTCGCTGCCGATGGGATACAGCTTCGGCACGTCCTTCTGTGTAATCTTGGGCTTGTCCTTCTTGCGCTTCTTGTCGGTGTCGCGCTCCACGACCTCGACGCTGGAGTCGAAGTTGTTGGGAATGATGTCCCAGTAATGAAGGAACGCGTTCTTGTCGAAGCCGATGTCCACGAAGGCGGCCTTCAGGCCATCTTCCAGGTTCTTGACCTTGCCCTTGTAGATCGAGCCGACGAGGCGTTCCGTGTTGGAGCGCTCGACCGTGTAGTCTTCCAGCCGGGATTCCTCGAGCAAGGCCACGCGGGTTTCGAGCGGCTCGGCATTGATGATGACCTCGACGGTCTTTTTCGGCTCCGGCCGGATGAGCTGCTTGACCTTCTTGACCACCTGTTTGACGGCGGCGCGGGCCTTTTCCATGAAGGTCTTGGGGGCGCGCTCGGGCTTGGCCGGCCTAGTTTCGCCCTCGCCCGCGTCGTCATGCTCGTGGTCGTGCTGATCGGTGGTTTCTTCGGGCCGGGTCAGGTCGGGCGAGCGGTAGCGCTGGTCGCGGCCGGCGGCCGGGGCGTGATCGTGGTCGTCATGGGTGTCCTCGGGGAGTCCGGCGGCGAGGTTTTCGGCGCGGCGGATTTCGGCCTCGTGGCGACGACGGTCGAAATGGGTTTCCTCGGGATTACGGGCGCCCACGACCTCGGCGCGGGCATTCGCCGCGGCGCGGTTGGGCTTGGGGGCGCTGAGCCCGCGGTTCGGCTTGAACCGCATCGGGCCTTTGCCCCGCTTGAAGTTTTGACTGCTCATGGGGAGTTACTGGGAATGGATGGCGTCAATAGTGGCGCCGGTAGAGATGGATGTTCTGGAGGATGCCGATGGCGACGAGTGAGCTGATCACTGAGGTTCCGCCTGCGCTAAGCAGGGGCAGCGGGATGCCCTTCACCGGCAACAAATGGATGTTCATGCCTATGTTCACGAAGATGTGCGTGAACAGCAGCGCGACGACGCCGACGGCGAGGAGCCGTCCGAGCCGGTCGCGGGCCTCACCGGCCACCTTGATGCCCGTAAAGAGCACCACGGCGTAAAGGCCGATGACGGTCACGCTGCCGAGAAAACCTTTCTCCTCGGCAATGACCGAGAAGATGAAATCGTTGTGGGCCACAGTGCGGGGCAGGTAGCCCAGCGCGCTCTGACGCCCCTCGCGCCAGCCCTTGCCGGTCAGGCCGCCGGAGCCCACCGAGATCAGCGCCTGCTCGATGTTGTAGCTCTTGCGCTTGAGCTCCGCCCGGGCAGCCGCCTTTTGGGCCGGGGTCGCGTCCTTGGCGATGGGGTTGAAACCGAAATACACCTGGATGCGGGCGCGCTGATAGTTCTTGAGCGGCACGAAATGCCAGCCCTCGGGCACCAGCAGCGCGTCGGCCAGCAGCAAGGCAGCGGCGAGGCCCACGCCGGCGGAGAACCGGATCATGAAACGTCGCGGGGCGCCGGCGACCAGCAGTTGCACGAAGGCGACCGGCAGGAAGACCGCCGCCGAGCCCAGGTCCGGCTGGACCGCGATGAGCGTGAACGGCAGCAGGGCCATCGCCAGCGCCTTGCCGACGATGAAGGGCGAACCCAGTTCCCCGGTGGGACGGGACAGGTAGTTCGCGAGCGAGAACAGGAAGGCCAGCTTCGCGAACTCAGCCGGCTGGAACTGGACTGGCCCGAGTTCAATCCAGCGCATGGCACCCCAGCCGTTGTCGGAGCCAATGCCCGGAATCAGGACGAGCACCAGCAGGATCACCGACGCCCAATAGGCCACAAGGGACCAACGGGCGATCCGGCCGTAGTCGAGGAGCGAGAGCACGAACGCGGCGACGAGTCCGATGGCATAGGCGGCGCCCTGCGTGAAGACGCGGTAGCGCCACCAGGGCAGGTGGTTGGCCGCATCCGTGTTCGCGGTCGCCGAAAAGATGA
>JBIIUN010000080.1:0-13247 GCA_044339945.1 Kapaibacterium sp. (SeqCode) | reverse complement strand
CGAGCAATTCCCTGAGGAAGCGCGGACACTGAGCCCCCGGCACGAAGTCGTGGGGAATCTGGTTCCGGCTGAAATAGGACGGCGCAAACGGCCGCAACACCGGCCCGGCCGCGTCGAGATGCACCATGCCGTTGAGAGCATGCACCACCCGACGCTGGCCCCCGTTGGCGAAGACGCCGCGGACCTCGACCTCCGCCCGCACGTAATTGGCAATGGCCTTGACCACCCGCTGCGACCGCGCCGCATTGGAGCGCAGGAAGTCGCCCCCAGCACCGGAGACGTCGCCCGACAGATCCAGCAGCGCCCTGGAAATCTCCGCCAGCAGCCCCTCGTCCGACGTGACGCGCCACAGGCCCGTGGCCGGTTCGTAGCGGTAGAACTGTTTCTCCTCCGCTTCAAACACGACCTCATGCGTCGCGGAAAACCAGACCGCGGCACCATGTTCCACCAGGGCCAGCGCCCCCTCGTCCGGCGACTCAAACACTGCGCCCGACCTGATCTCCACCGCCTTCAGCACATCGGCGACCCAAGGGCGGGCAAGCCCTCGCGGCCATACGATGTCACGCCAGCGATATTCCAGCGGCGGGGCGTTCACCTGCACCTCGTATGCGTGCCCGGCCGGATGGATGCCGGCGACAATCGATTGGCCAGCGCCCCCCCGCCATTCGCCGATGGTGTGGCCCTCGTCGGCCATGCGCTGCTTGAGCTTGATCACCTTGGCCGGCCACCCCTGAGGCCAGCTGGGGATTCCCAGCTTCTGGAAGCGCTCGTCGGGCGCCATCCACAGCCACAGCTGGCAGCCACGGGCGCCGCGCGTTCGCAGCGTATTCCGCAGCGGCGGATTCAGGTCGAGGAAGGCTTCGACGTGGGCGTCGTCGTCGAGATCCACGGTGACGAGGCCACCAGATTTCGGCCCCAGCAGGACGCCGATGTTGGGCGAAACCTCCAAGGTGGAGAGATAGCCCTCGTCCAGCATGTCGGACCACGACCGTTCACTCCAACCGGCGGACGAAGGCGCCTTCTGCCGCGCGTTTACAGCTAGCAACACGGGCGTTCGCCCTCGCGCTTCATCGGCACCCAACAGGTGCAGGAGGCGTTCAACTTTCGGGAATCTGGCAAGATTCGGCATGTTCACTGGAATTCCGGACCGCGTTGCGATTTTGCCTTCGAAAAAAGCCGCCCGCCCGATGCGGGCGGCTTCGACCCATGACCACTGCTTTCCAAACCGAGGCCGGGCGTCACCGCCGCTGCCACGCGGGGCGAGGAAATCCAGGGAACCAGTGAGCCCTCGCCCGACCGAAGAGAAACGGCCGCCGTCGTCTAACGTCGGATCTCCGCACACTCGTGCAGAGACTCGCGCCCATGACCAGGGCGACGACGACGGCCGCGAAATTGGATCACGCCGGCTCGTCGGCGCCCGCCATGGTGCCGTCCGCGGCCAAACCACGCACCGCGAAGCCCAGACTTTGCTGAAGCTCCGCGCGCCGCGCCTGCAAAGCGGCCAGCTTCCCCTCCAGGAAGGGAACGGCCCGCGCGATGTGGCCCGACTCTGCCTCCAGGTAGACCCCATAGTTCACGGCATTGTGCCAGCGGGTTTGCCCGTCGAACCGATTGAAAAAGGCCGCCGTCTCATTCTGCGTGACCGTCAAGGCATCGAGGGCCGCGGCATTCTCGACCGAGCGCTGGCGGAACCAGGTGAGGTTCCCGAGCACGTCGCGCTCGTCGTGCAAGAGGCTGCGCAGCACCTCAATGTCACCTTCCCGTGCCTGAAGTTTCGCCTGAGCTTCCGCCGCCAGCCGCTCGGCCTCGGCAAGCGCCACCGCGGCTTCAGCCCGGGCCTGGGCGATTACCGGGGACGCCTCACGCATCTGCCCGAGGCGGTCGTCGTCGGTCTGCCGGAGCTGGGGAAACGGGCTCGGCATTTCGGCGCCGCGATTACCGGGCGCACTTGTATGGGTCGTGGTCATGGTTTTGGTTGGGTCGGACAGTTACTTGAAAAGGGTCAGAGTTCGGTGGCGATGGCGGTGCGAATCCGCTGAAGCTCGCGCTCGCTGCGCTCCAAAACGGCAGTTTGGCGCTCGGTCGCCTTGATCAGCGGATTGCCGGCGCCACCGAAGAACAGGCCGGCCGAAGCCAGTCCGCCCGCGGCGATGCGCGGATCAAATGCCGCCAGCTTGGCCGAGGCCCCAACGGCCGCCGGCTTTCCCACCGTGTCCGCCTCGGTAATTCCAAGTTGCTCCAGTGTCGGAAGATTCTTGCCCGCCATCTTGGCCCGCGCGCGGGCCACCTCCTCGGCCGTGATCGGTGCGGAGCTCGTCGGCCCGGCGTCGCGAAGCTCCTGCAAGGTCGCCCGGGTCAGGTTCCCCCACTGGTCCGGCTGGTCGCGCTCCAGGGCGGCTCCGCGCTCAAGCACACGGGACCAGAAGGCCATCCGCGGGCCGGCCGCGACCAGCAAGGTGCGCTGCATGTCGGCCAGGACCGCCTCGGCCCGCGCCACCTCGTCGATCTGCTCCTTCGACAGCAACGGGATGGGGCCGAGGTTTTGCAGCGCCGTCATCGTGTTGAAGACCGACTGAAACTTCTCACCGAGTAGTTGCGCCGCGACGTTCTGCACCGCGTAGCCGCCGCCCTGCTTTTCCACGGCGGTATTGATCAACTTCAGCACGTCCAGATTGGAGCGCATGCCGTTGGTCAGGTCGCCGGCCTCCAGTCCAAGTGCCTTGGTCAGGGCGAGCGACTTCTCGTCGCCCGCGACGATGCGGGCTCGCAGCTGCGCCACCTTCGTCAGGGCCGCGCCGACCTCCTCGGTCGAACCGCCGCTGCGCGCGGTGGCGGCCTCCAGCTGCTGCGCCTCGTCGGTCGAAACCCCGAACTCGCGGGAAACCTTTTTCGCATTGGCCGCGAGGGTCGAGAAGGCGGAACCGAACCGCAGCAGACCGCCGACGCTAATCCCGGCGAAGATCGTGGACCGGAGTTGGCCACCTAAATCCTTGGCGAGCGTGGCGGCCGTCTTCTTCCCCGCGGCCTCGGCGCCACGGAGTCCCTTGGTGAAGCCGCTGATGTCGAGGCCGAGCTTGGCGAGTAGGCTTAACACTTGGCCCCCTTCCGGTTCGCGGTCGCCCCCTGCTTCGCCTCAAGTTCGCGCATCAACGCCAGCTCGGCGCGCCCTAGGCCTTGAAGCCGTCCGCACGATTCGAGGTATTCGAGGCCGCGCCGATGGGTGAACTTCGGCGCCTCCTGCTTCGAGGCCGCGGGGGCGGGCTTGGCCTTAGCCGCGGGCAACGCCAGCGTCGCGTTCGCCGCCTTGGCCGGCTTCACGATCAGCCTAGGGCTGGCCTCGCGCTTCAAGTTGTTCTGCAAGTCGGCCAGCACCTGCTCGGCATTGGCACGGGCCGCCGGGGAAGACACCCGCGTGGCGGTTTGCCTTGCCGCCGCCGCAGGAGGCGGGGTGAACATCCATGGCCGCGGGCTGCCGCTGGAAGTGGTGGAGAGGGAACGGCAGGTGAGCCAGCTACGGGCCCGGCCAGTTACGGCCTGAATGCGCGGTAATGTTTTCATCAGTTGAAGGAAAGTCGGGCCGGCGTCCGGCGGAACCGGGCCAGCAGGTTTGAGAAAAATCCAATGACCCGGCCCAGCCGGAGCCAGCCGAGCGGCACGTCGAGATCGGCCGGCCCGAACCGCCTCCCCGACCATTGCGCGAGGCGCCGGAGACCGGTCTCCAGTTGGGCGGGGGACAAATCCCCGTCCGGCGAGCCGCCGCCGAGCACCCGGACCACGACCTCGAATTTCCGGCCGCACGCCCGCAGGCCGGCAAGCCGCCGTTGGTGCCGCTCGTCGAGGATGTCCGCCAGGGTGTTCACGCGATGATTTCCGGCCGGGGTTGAACTCCACGACGAAGAAGCCAGGCGTCGAGGGCATCGGTCGAGATGATGAAGCCCTTGCCGTGCTTGACGGAGGGAAACTCCCCTGCGCGCACCAAGCGCCGCAGGGTGCCGTAGGGCAGCCCGCTCCGAGCCGCCGCGCGTCGTTGTGTCAGCCAAGCCGTCGTGCCTTGTGTCGCCATATGTAGGGACGTGCGGCCGTCCATGGTGGCGCGCGGGATTGAGCGGAATAGGCTTCGCGAAGGCATGAGCGTTAAGGCGTGGAGGGAGTTGAACGGGCCATGTCGGGAGGGATTACTTGGCCGACACCTCGAAGGCAGCCATGACGGCAGGCAGGCGGAAGCGGAGGCACTTGGCCCCGATCCGAATGAAGGGGATCTTCCGGTCCGAGACCAGCTGGGCGACCGTGCGAACGGAAACCCGCAGCGCCCCAGCCAGTTCTTTTGAGGTCAAAAGCCCGTCAGCCGCGCCAACAGCAGCCTGACCGACCGATTTTCCGAAGCTCTCATCGTCTCGCATGAAAGGCCCGGCTGCCGTCCATGGTGAGCCGTTGCCGCGGCTCGCCAAATCCGTTCTGGACTTCCCCTGGATTCGGCAAAAACTGGCCCGGAGGGGTCACAAGGGGTAGACGACCGCGAACGCGGGCCGGAAAGCAAAACGCCCCCGCACCAAGTGCGAGGGCGCGACCGCGACCGATGCCAAGCGAGGGAAATCTTAGTCTGCCAGGAATCCGGGCCGGATATCGGCAACCCTACGCAGAAGCCCCTCTGGCATGGATGACTCGTCCCCGTGGAGCCACTCAATCAGCTCGCGCAGCAAGGCCCCTTCCGTCGCCGCAGTGTAAAGCATCTGCTCGATGCCCGCCTCGATGGCAGAGGTATCCACCCACGGGAGCGCTTGATGCAGGGCGGCAATCTCTTCCACGACGGTCAGCCCGATGCCACTCACGGGGGGCGTGCGGTTGCCCTCGCAGTTCCGAAGGGTCGCGAGGCGGGATTTGATTTCAGTCGCGGTCCAGCCCGCGAACGGCCCGCAGGGAACTTCATCCAATACCACACGCCAGACCGTGGTCTTGCTGTTGGATCGGCGGGTGGTTTGCCTGTGCGCTTGCTTCGCCTTCTCGATTTGTCTGTGTGCTTGCTTAGCCTTCACGATTTGCCTTTTGTTGCTTTGCCGGGCGCCTGTGTCAGCAGGTCGGGCCATGGTTGGTTTGCCTCCCGCGGCCCTGCCCGGCAATCCGCGGAAGGAAAGTGTCTAGGTGGTCATCCGGTCTGGCGTAGGGGGATGACGTCCGCCTGTCCGGCACTCGGCCGGACTGAAAACCATTCGTGCCCCTGCCCTTCGGTCGTCATGGCCTTGTAGTGGCGGTGGACCATGGCGGGACTGTTGCCGGCCTCGAACGCGACCTTGGCCGGGTCTTGCGTGACGGCCAGCCGGCAGGAAATGAAGGAGTGACGCAGGGCGTTGTGCTTCCAAGTGACCCCGACCCGCTCGCCAACACGGCGCCAGCGGTGGGTCATGGCCTTGGACGTCGGCGAGGGGTCAACGTCGCCCTCGGTCTGCCAGAGGGGGGCGAGCCAGGCGGCGAGATTGTCCACAATGGGCACCACGCGGCGGGAGGCGGTCTTGGCCTTGTCGGCACCCACGACGATGACGCGCTCGGCGAGGCGGACGTCTTGCCATTCGAGCCGGTGGATCTCTTCAGTCCGCAGGCCGGCGAAGGCACCGATGGCCACGGTGGCGCGAATGTCGTCGGGCGAGGCATCCAGCAGGAGCTGGATCTCGCGCGCGGTGAAGACGCCGACTTCACCGACGGCTTCCACCTTCGGCAGTTTCAGGCCGGAGAGTTCATCGACCAGTTCGCGACCGATCCACCGTTGTTCCAGGGCGTGATGGGCGAGGGCGATGACGCCTTCGAAGTGATTGTGCCGGGAGCGATTGCCCATGTTGGGCAGGGCCATCAGCCAACGGCCCACGTCGGCAGGCTGAAGGTCGCGGAGCAGGCCGGTGCCGAAGGCGTCGGCGAAGCGACGGAGATATCCGCGGAGCTTGCGGACGTAGGACTCGGACAGGCCGGCGGCATCCTTGGCCGCCATGACGGCCTCGGCCGCGGCGGCAATCGTGACCTTGGCCGCCCCGGACGGATGGCGGCGGATGTAGGACTCGACGGCGTCGCCGAGGCTGCATCCAGCCGGGAGTCGACGAACGGCGTCGACGTAGCACTGCAGGGCAGGCAAGGGCGTGGTGCCGATGCTGGCGGCGAGGGTGTTCAGCTGGACCAGCAAGGCGCGGTCGCCCGCCGTGAAGTCCACAGCATCAATCCGTCCCGCCTGTCCTGCGGCCGCCGCTTCCCGCGCGGCGATCTTGGCGGCCTCGACGTCGCCGAAGTCGCGGAGCACGCGCCGACCGTCGGCGGCGTAGTAGCTGAGGCGGAACGCGACGTAGGGCCTGCCGCGGACGAGCCGCTGCTTGCGGTAGACGGTCGCCTGGAACGAACCCGCCTTGATCGTGATGGGGAACTTGTCGCCTGCCATTCGAGGCAGCGCCCGAGCTGGTCGGATCGGCTCGATCCGGGTGTCAGCACGGTCACTGCTCCCACAGCTTGTGGGAACAGCGAGGGAACTTTGCAAGCGTTTTCACCAAAGGCGCGAAAACATTGGTGGAGGCGGGGGGAGTTGAACCCCCGTCCTTGAGCCGCCAACCGGCAACGAACTACATGCTTAGGTGACCAAGTATTTTCTGCAGGATTGTAACCGGCCACCGAAGATCAATCCCGCCTAGCTTGCATGAAGTTTCTCGGTCGCCGACGCGCAAACTCCGCCGTCAACCATGCCTGCTGATGGCGTTTGTTTCCTGTAGCAGGTGTTCAGGAACAAACGTCACGGCTTATTAGGCCGCGAGAGCCAACTCTTCGTTAGCAATTACAGTTTTGGTCCGGTGTTTTACGAGGCCAACGAACCATCCTCGGCATGCCGTCACAGGCAGGTTTCCCAAGTCGAAACCAGTGCGCCCCCAACAACGCCCTCACAGTCGCGGGTCTGAACCCCTGGTCAAGCAATCAGCACGCTTATCGTCGGGCGCCCCGATGCCCTTCGCCATTGCGCACCGACCTTGCAGCTTTGGGCATCGCCCATCAGCCTCAACTTTATGAAGAGATCCGCGATGGCGATCATGCTGCTCCTGCGGGCCGCGGCAGACGAACCGAACCGACCGGCATCGTCTCCTTTGCCCGCGGGTTACCGTCTCGTCTTCGAGCAACATTTCGACTCCCCTGAGAGCCTGATTGGCCTCCGCTCGACCGATCCCGGGGCGTGGCGTTGGAGCGACGATGGCCAAAGCAGGGCTTTCGAACTCCACCGTCAGAGCCAGTATCAGCCCAAGTTTCGTTCTCCGGTCAACATTGCGCTCATCGGAGACCAGCGGTTCGGCGATTTCATTCTCGAGGTTGACCTCCTGCAGACCGGCAAGGAATACGGGCACCGCGACATGTGCCTGTTCTACGGCGTCCAAGATGCGGAGCACTTCTACTACACCCACATCGCGACAAAGGCTGACCCCAATGCCCACAACACGTTCATCGTGAACGGGGCGCCGCGGAAGAATTTCGCCCACCAGACCACGCAGGGCGTCAATTGGGGTCTCGGTGTCTGGCATCACGTCCGACTCGAGCGCAAGTTGTCGGATGGCACCATTCGGGTGTTCTTCGACGACATGACCCAGCCGATCATGCAGGCCGTGGACAAGTCATTCGGCTCGGGCTGGATCGGCTTTGGTTCGTTCGACGACACCGGTAAGGTCGACAATCTCCGAATCTGGTCACCAACGACGCCGGAATCCAAGGCCCCAACCTTTTTCAAACGACTCGAATGAAACCGCATTCCCCGCAGCGCCGGATCCCTTCGCACAAACGCCGTCCTACCACTGACCCAAGACGAGCGACCGCGGGACGGCCATCGGCGAAGCAGCCCACTGGGATGGTCAGGGGCGGCCCCCAGAAATTGCCCGCCGCCAAGTTTCGTCCGACGGAGCCCAAGCGCGCCGGTCAACCAGCAGTTCCGGTCAAGCCCACGCCAGCCAGCAGCTCGGCCCACGGGCTGGCCCGGATTCTCTCCAAGCTCGGCTATTGCTCCCGATCGGAAGCGACCAAACTGATCCTCCTGGGGCGGGTAAGCCTCAATGGCAGGGTCTGTCGCAATCCGGACCAGGCCACCCGCTCCGAGCTGGATTTGGTCGCGGTGGATGGGATTCCGGTGGAACCGGAACAGAAGGTTTACATCCTGCTTAACAAGCCCCGTGGACTGGTCACGACGGCAGCCGACGAGCGTGGGCGCGCGACCGTTTTCTCCTGCTTCCCAAGCGCGGCCGAAAGCCGGGACCAAGCAGGCCAGGAAAAGAGCCTGCTCGGCCGGAGGAAACCGGCCGCCAGCAAGTTTAGCCTGCCAGGGCATCTGTTTTCCGTCGGCCGGCTGGATCAGGCGAGCGAGGGCTTGCTCTTGTTCACCAATGACAACGAGTGGGCCGACCGGATCACGTCGCCCACGCGGCAAGTCGACAAGACTTACCAGGTCCAGATCAACGTCGTTGCGGACGACTCCCTCTGTGCCCGACTTCAGTCCGGAGTTCAGGTCGAGGGGGAATCGCTGGCGGCAAAAAAGGTCACGGTGCTGCGTTCCGGCGAAGAGAACTCTTGGTTGGAGATCACCTTGGACGAAGGCCGGAACCGGCAGATCCGCCGGCTGCTTTCCGGGTGCGGAGTTGAGGTCCTGCGGTTGATTCGAACGGCGGTCGGCCCCATCGCTCTCGGGCCGCTGGGAAAGGGCCAGTGGCGGCACCTGACCGCCAGGGAGGTTGCTACGTTTCGGCCCGCGCCCGTCGTTGCCGAGGCAATTGTGCCGCACAGCCACGGCGAGCCGCGGGCCCAAGAAAAAAGGCGCGCCCTTACGGACGCGCCTTGGAATTCCTGAACGGACGGACAGCTTACTTGTTGAGCTTGTCCTCGAGCGCGGCAAACGCGTGCTCGAGCGCCACCAAGTCTTCGCCGGGCTTGAGCTGGTCGAGCAGCTTCTGCTCTTCCTTGAGCTGCTCGGGGCTGTAGTTGGCCGCCTTGATGGACAGACCGATCCGGCGTTCGGCGCGGTCGATCTTGATCACGCGGGCGGTGACGTCGTCGCCGACCTTGAGCACGTTCTTGATCTTGTCCACGCGCTCCTCGCTGACCTGCGAGATGTGCACGAGGCCGTCGATGTCGTGTTCGAGCCCGACGAACGCGCCGAAGCTCGCGAGCTTGGTGACCTTGCCCTTGACGAGGTCGCCAACCTTGAAGAACTGCTCGATGCCATCCCACGGATCCGTGGACAGTTGCTTGAGACCGAGCGAGATGCGCTGGTTGGCCTTGTCGACCTCGAGCACGACGGCTTCGACGACGTCGCCCTTCTTCACGCTTTCGCTCGGGTGGTTGATCTTGCGCGTCCACGACATGTCGGACACGTGGATCATGCCGTCGAGGCCTTCCTCGAGCTCGAGGAACGCGCCGTAGCTGGTCAGGTTGCGGATGGCGCCCTTGACCTTGGTGCCCGGCGGATACTTCTCGTGGGCAACGTCCCACGGGTTGGTCTCCAGCTGGCGGATGCCGAGGCTGATCTTCTGCTCCTCACGGTTGATGCCGAGCACGACCGCGTCGAGTTCCTGGCCGACCTTGAGGACGTCCGAGGGCTTCGCAATTCGCTTGGTCCAGGAGAGCTCGGTGACGTGCACCAGGCCTTCGACACCGGGCTCGATCTCGACGAACGCGCCGTAGGGCACGAGGTTGACGACCTTGCCCTTGACCTTGGCGCCGAGGGGATACTTCGCCTCGATGTTGTCCCACGGATTGGCGTCCTTCTGCTTGAGGCCGAGGGAGACCCGTTCCTTCTCGCGGTTGATGTCGAGGATGACGACGTCGAGTTCCTGGCCGATCTTGAGCAGGTCGGTGGGGTGGCTGAGGCGGCCCCAGGACATGTCGGTGATGTGCAGCAGGCCATCGAGACCGTTGAGGTCGATGAAGGCGCCGAAGTCGGTGATGTTCTTGACCACGCCCTTGCGGATGTCGCCCGGAACGAGCTCGGAGAGCAACGTGGCGCGGCGCGCATTGCGCTCGGCCTCGACCAGCTCGCGGCGGCTGAGCACCACGTTCTGCCGGTCCTGGTTCAGCTTCACGACCTTGAACTCGTAGGTGTTGCCCACGTAGATCGCGAGGTTCTTCGGCGGCACGACGTCCACCTGAGACGACGGGCAGAAGGCCTCGACGCCGATGTTGATGACCAGGCCGCCCTTGACGACGGACTTGACCTTGCCCTGCACGGTTCCGCCTTCGTTGCAGATGCTCTGGATGCGTTCCCAGTTCTGGCGGAACTCGGCCTTTTCCTTGGACAGGTGGACGTTGCCTTCCTTGTCCTCGGCCCGCTCGATCAGCACGTCAAACTGGTCGCCCAGCTTGACCGTGGAGAACTCGGAGAACTCGGAGGCGGAAACGACGCCTTCGGATTTGCCACCGATGTCGACGAGGACTTCCTTGGAACGCACCTGGATGACGGTGCCCTTGACGATTTGGCCGGTCTGAAGGGACGTATTGAAGCCCTTCAGCATCTCGGCGAACTGCTGCGTAGTGACTGACATATTGCTCGACAAACCAACGGGCCGGAACGGATTCCGGCCGACCATACGGACAGTAAAACGGGAGCTTGCCGGGCCCATGAAGATGCGCGGCCCTGCGCGAAGACTCCGTGCCTGACTCCACCGCGTTGCGGGAGGGCAACGGAGGTTAGAAGTGAGGTAAAGCGTTTAACGGTCTTTTCTCAGCCTAAAGCGAGGCCGCACACACGGCCTCAGGCGCGGCCAAACTAGGGAAGCCCCCTGCCCCGGCAAGCCCTTTTTCCCGGGCCGAACCCAGCCAGCGGCGTTGACCGCGCCGGCAAACTACGGCATTCCAGCCTGCACGCTCCCCGAAAGGAAACGCTCGCATGCTCCAGCACCCACCACTTCGCCGGCCGGCCAACGCCTTCACCCTCATCGAATTGTTGGTGGTCATTGCCATCATCGCCATCCTGGCGGGCATGCTCCTGCCGGCTCTGGGCCGGGCCAAAGCCAAGGCGCTCACCATCCGCTGCAACAGCAACCACCGGCAAATGGGTCTCGGCCTGCACATGTATGCCGATGACAACCGGGACAATTACCCGGTCTATAACAACTGGGGCACGCTGGGCGGCAAGAAGGGCACCACCGACATTCACGGCGGGCTGACCGGAGCCACCAACCGTCCGCTGAACCGCTACGTAACCGCCAACGAGGCCTACAAATGCCCGGCGGACAAAGGCGACTCCCTCTACATCAAGACCCAGTTCCCGAAAGGCACCAAGACGTGCTACGACGCCTGGGGCAACAGCTACCTTACAGTTTGGGCCGTCGAAACCCTACGGGTGAAGCATGTCACCGGCGATTCGACCCGGCCGACCGCGCCGGAAGGCAAACCGATCAAAACCAGCGAGATTGCCCGGGGCGCCTCCAACAAGCTCATCCAAGGCGACTGGCCGTGGTGGGCGGACCGCAAGAAGGACGACCCGGCCAGCCAATGGCACAACTTCAAGAACGAATACCGGTTCAACGTCCTGTTCGGCGACGGTCATACGGCGTTTTTCCGTTTCCCGAAGGAAGCCTCCCAGTGGAACTACACCGGCCCCTTGCCCGACCCTTCATTTGCTTGGTGGTGAAGCTTCGCCTTCATTGACTCCCGACCAGACCGCACGCGCCGACGTCACTCCAGGAAACCCAATGACCTGGCCACTTGGGTCCCCGCCGCCTTGATCTTGCCGCGGGCGAAATCGCCGATGACCGACCCCATGGTGGTGACCAACAACGCTTGGCACCCGCCCGGCGAAATTACCTCCTGATGCTCCGTTCCCGCCTCGCAATGGACAAAATCGCCGGCCTTCATCAGCCGGCCGGCGGTGAATAGATCGCCAGTAACCAGGAAAAGGTCCTCCGCACCGCCGTGGGTGTGGTCGGGATAGCGGGTGCCCGGGTCCAACTCCAGATAGACCATCACCCGATTGCGTCGCCAATCGGCGCTGAGGATCTGGAACCGCGCCCCGGGGAACGGCCCCTCAGTCCACGGGCCGGCTGAGGGTCGCAGAAATCGGAAACCCTCGGGCGATGGCTCGCCCGCCGCCGGGACTCGCCCCACTTCGCGCAATTGCGGGGTCCGGGCGATCCGGGCAAGGACATTTGCGCGGACGGCCGCCGGGGGCGCCACGGCGGGAACCCCGGCCAGCAATCGCTCGGCAACCCGCAGGAACAGGTCGAGCTCGGACCGCACATCCGGGTCCGCGTCGGCCATCGCCCGCATCCTGCTGGCGCCCGCGGGGTCCAACGCCCCCAAGGCATACGCGGCGGCGAGTTCCTGGATCTCGGTGCAGTTCATAGCAGGCCTTCCAATTCATCCCGCAGCGCAAGCATGCCCCGGCGGATTCGGGCCTTGATGGTTCCCAGCGGCTGGCCGAGTTGCGCCGCAATCTCCTGCTGGGTCAATCCCCGGAAGAAGGCCAGCTCGACGGCTTGGCGCTGCTCGGCAGACAGCGAGCGCAACGCCCCGTGCACCGCGCCGGCCGCCTCCGCGCCCATGGTCTGCATGGCCGCGTCCGCGGACTCGCCTTCCCGGATCGCCGTCTCCACCGAGGCCGCCTCGATCAGTTCCGCTTTGCGCCGAACCGAACGCAGCCGGTCAATGGCACGATTGCGGACCAAGGTCACCGCCCAGCCCACCGGCTGACCGCCGGCCGGGTCATGGAGCGGCGCCCGTTCCCAGATGGTGACGCAGGCGTCCTGGAAAACCTCTTCCGCCTCGGATTCATTCCCCAAGACCTTCAGCGCCACGCCGAAGAGCAGGCCCGAATGCCGGTCGTAAAACTCGGCAAACGCGCCGGCGTCGCCCATGCGAATCCGGGCAAACAGCTCCGCATCGGACTCGACCCCGCGGGAATCTTCCCGGCCGTCAGCCAACTGGGCCTCCTCGCTTCGGGGCGCATCGCAACCGGCCGGGAACTCTCCCGGCCAGTCTACCCGCCCGATTGCCACCCAATGCCAGCCCATGGTCGGATAAACGCCCCTCGAACCCACCCGGACGCATCCCGCCGCCCGGATTCGTCATCGCTGGCTGTTGGCTTGGAAGGTTCATGCGGTCTATCCGGGGCAACGAAGTAGCCGGCGGCCGGGAGGTCGGCCAGCGGATTCTCCCGCCGCTACGCCGCAACCGCCGGCGAAGAATTGCCCCCGAAGATCGCCTGCATCCGTTTGCCAACGTCGCTCGTTATGGGTGTGAACTGGCTCACCGGC
>JBIIUN010000079.1:0-13260 GCA_044339945.1 Kapaibacterium sp. (SeqCode) | reverse complement strand
ATCCTCAGCCACGACACCTTCAACCGCCTCTTCCAGGCCTTGGATCCGGCCGCCTTCGCCGAGGCCTTCGCACAGTGGACCCAGGGGTTGCGCCAGCTCCGGGTCGCCGAGAAGATCAACGAATTCACCGCCGACGCCCTGCACTGCCAGAAGATCCTCGCAACGAAGTCAACGAGGCCGACTACGTCCTGGCGCTCAAGGGCAACCAGGGCACCCGCACGATGAGGTGCGCGCCTATCTGGACGACGCGATCGGCCGGCAGGAACCGGAACTCGCCACGCTGACGCAGGTGAACAAAGGCCACGGGCGGATGGAAACCCGCCGCTACTGGCAGGGCGGGGCGATCGGCTGGTTCGCCGACCGGGGAAAATGGGCCGGCCTGCACAGCGTCGGCGTGGTGGAAGCGGGCAGGAAGACCACCGTGGAACGGCGCTACTACCTGAGCAGCCGGCCGGCGGAAGTGGCGACCTGCGCCCGGGCCGTGCGCGGCCACTGGGCGGTAGAAGCCAACTGCACTGGGCGCTGGACGTGGTCTTCGGCGAGGACCAGAGCCAAGTGCACAACGGCCACACCGAGGCCAACCTCGGCAGGCTGCGCCGCCTCGCCCTCAACCTCCTGCGCCGGGACCAGACCAGCCAACGTGGTGCCAAGGGCAAACAGCTCAACGCCGCCCTCAAGCCCGACTACGCCCTGCGCCTCCTCGAAGACACCCCCAACCGTTTGATGCATCAGCTCTGCTGGCAGGCTAATCGCCACCCCGCTACCAACCCATTTCAAGCATTTCGGCCTCGTCTCCATCCTTACTCCCCTTTCTTCCCCCTCCCAAACTCCAAGCAGAAAATAGGTGGACAGGGGCAGTGTTCAGATACCTCCGCAGCCATCGGGTGAACAAAAATCCACTTGCCTACAGCAAGGCAAATTAAGTAATGAGTGCGGTAACGGGTAACGCAAGCGTCTCAATCCTCTTAAAACGACAATGAATCTGAAAAACTCTTTGGCTGCCGCTGTCGGCATCATTTCCTTGGCGGCGTCCGCTTCTGCGGCGGTCGTCAGCTTCGCTTGGACCGGCGATAACGGGTTCTCCGTCTCCGGTTCCATCATCGTCGCGAAGGGCGACACCGAAGATGGCGTGTTTACAACGGGGACACCGGCGTTGTTCACCGTGATTGAAGGTGTGACACAGACGTCGGTCGATTTGGCCACCGGCACCCTTACGTCTTCGATTACCTTTTCGAACAGTGGCACGACCGCAGTTCTGACCCCCGGATTCCTTTCAGTGACTGGATTTTCAATCATTGGCTCGGGCGGCAGTTACAGCCTTGTCTATGATACGGGCGCCAGCGAATTCAATCTTTCGGATGCCTTTGATGTGCTGTCTACCTCTACGAACCCCATCAATTTGCAGGTTGTTCCTGAGCCAGAGACCTACGCCGCTGTCGCCGGGGCCGGCTTGGTTGCGTTCGGTTTGTTCCGTCGCCGGGCCGCTAAGGCCTAATTGGTTTCTTCCAAAGCAAAGGGCTGCCTCGGGCAGCCCTTTTTTTTGCCCCGAGCGCCCGCCGTTTTTCCCCATGAAGGTCCTCATTCTTGCCGCCGGGTATGCCACCCGCCTTTATCCGCTCACCCTCACCCAGCCCAAACCGCTGCTGCCCGTGGCGGGCAAGCCGATGGTGGACTACGTGCTGGACAACTTGGCGTCCATTCCGGGCATTGACCGGGTAATCATCGTGACCAACGCCAAGTTTGCCGGTCATTTCCAGCGCTGGGCCGACGAATACCGGGCCACTAAGTCCCAACTGGATTTCACCATCGTCAACGATGGTTCCACCGACGACACGAACAAGCTGGGGGCGATCGGCGACCTGAACTTGGTATTGGAACGCGAACAGTTGGACGACGACCTGATCGTGGTCGCCGGCGACAATCTGTTCAGTCAATCGCTCCAGGAATTCGGGACGTTTTGCCGACAGAACGCCCAACCAGTGCTCGGGACTTTCGACGTAGGTTCACTGGACCAAGCCAAGAAATACGGTGTGGTCGATGTGGATGCCGCCGGTCGAATCACCAGTTTCATCGAAAAGCCCGCCCAACCCGCCAGCACGCTGATTGGCATTGCGCTCTACTACTACCCGAGGGCCGTCCTCCCGTTGATCAAGCAGTATCTGGCCGAAGGCAACAACCCGGACCAACCGGGCCGCTTGATCCAGTGGCTCTATCCCCGCATGCCGGTGCTGACTTGGGCCGTGCCGGGCATCTGGTATGACATCGGGTCCAAGGAAACCTTGGAGGAGGCCAACCGCATCTTCGCCAAGCGGTAAGTCAGCCGCCGGCCCCGCAATTCCAAGTCATGAAGCATCCGGCCGAGCGTCGATCTGCCGCCGAGCCTGCCGCCGGCCCCATTCTGGATGTCCAGGGCCTGACCATCGTCCGGGATGGGACCACAATCCTGCAGGACGTCGATTGGCGGGTAAGCCCCGGGGAACATTGGGTCATCCTGGGCGCCAATGGCTCGGGCAAGACGTCGCTCTTGGCGGCCTTGACCGGCTACCTGATGCCCACCGCCGGCGAGATTTCGGCGCTGGGCGAGCGTTACGGTGAAAGTGACTGGCGGGAACTCCGCACTCGGATCGGACTCGTCAGCTCCTCCATCCGCCAACTCATGGCGGATACCGAACCGGCCCTCTTCACGGTCGCCGGTGGCAAATACGCCATGATCGACTTCTGGGGCGATCCCTCCCGGGCCGACCAACGGGCCGCCCGGGCGTTGTTGGAGCAAGTCGAGGCCGGTTACCTTGCCGGCCGGGTTTGGGGCGTCCTCAGCCAAGGCGAACGCCAACGCGTCCTAATCGCCCGGGCGCTCATGTCCCGCCCGCGCCTGCTGATCCTCGACGAACCGTGCGCCGGCCTCGATCCGGTCGCCCGCGAACATTTCCTCCAGTTCCTCGAACGCCTCGCCCGCCACCCCGGTAGCCCGGCCGTCGTGCTGGTCACACACCACGTCGAGGAAATCATGCCCGTGTTCACACATGCCCTGATGCTGGCCGGCGGGCGGGTCACCGCGGCGGGCAGTCGGGAACGGGTTCTGAACTCGCGGGTGCTCAGCCAGATGTTTGGTTCGCCCGTGCGCTTGGGGAAACGGCGCCAGCGCCTGCACCTGGACGTGTTGCAGGCGTCCGCCCACGCGATGTAGTCCGTCGTCGGCAATCCAACGTCGGCCCCTTTTCTTTTCCGGCGTTCTCGCCAGACTCGCTGGCATGCAGAACCTCATCGACGGGCGGGCCATCGCGCAGCAGATCCATACCGAGACAGCCCAACGGGTCGCCGCGCTCAAGGCCCGTGGGGTGACACCCGGACTCGTATTCATCCGCGTGGGCGAAGACCCCGCCTCGCAGGTCTACGTCGGCATGAAGGAGAAAAAGTCGGCCGAACTGGGCTTCAATTCCGTGACCAAGGTTCTGCCGGAGGCGACCTCCCAGGCCGAGTTGCTCGGCCTCATCGACGGCTACAACGCCGACCCGAAGGTTCACGGCATCTTGGTGCAGGCGCCCCTGCCCAAGCACATCGATCAGGCCATCGTTTATGCCCATGTCTCCCCGGCGAAGGACGTGGACGGCTTCCATCCGCTCAACGTCGGCAAGCTGATGCTCGGCGACCCGACCGGCTTCGTGTCCTGCACCCCGGGCGGCGTCCATGAACTGCTGATCCGTTCCGGCGTGAAACTCGACGGCGCCGAGGTGGTCGTGCTCGGCCGGGGCAACATTGTCGGCAAGCCGATGGCCAGCATTCTCATCCAGAAAGGCCGCCACGCGAACAGCACGGTTACCGTGGTCCACAGCGCGACCCGGGACGTGAAGGCGCATTGCCAGCGCGCCGACGTGATCATCGCCGCGATGGGCGTGGCCGAGTTCGTGAAGGCCGACATGGTGAAACCCGGCGCCGTGGTCATCGACGTGGGCGTGAACCGCATCGCGGACCCGTCCGCGAAATCCGGCACCCGGCTGGTTGGCGACGTGGCGTTTGCCGAAGTGCAGCCCAAGGCGGGCCTGATCACGCCGAATCCCGGCGGTGTCGGCCCGATGACCATCGCGATGCTGCTGGCGAACACCGCGCGGGCGGCGGAGATGGCGACGCGCTGACCGGTGCGGCGGGACGGCCGCCACCCAGGCGGCCGCTTTCGCCTTCCCAGTGCACGGCCCGAACCGGAGGGTTCGCCCGTGAATGGCTTCCTGAAATCCCTTCTCGGCGCCGGCTGCGCGCTGCTGCTTGCCGGCCGCGGTTTGCACGCCGCCGATTCCAAAACCTCAACTCCCGAAGCCGCTCCGCCCGCCGTGGCGAAAGCCATCGGCCTGCTGCAGGCAGGAAAACCGAATGAAGCCGTCGCCGTCTTGGACGAGGCTTTGAAGGCGGATGGAAAGGACCTCCAGCTTCGCTTTGCCAAGGCCATGGTCCTGCTCCAGGCCCAGCGGCCTGCGGAGGCCCTTCCGCTGGCCGAGGCGCTGGCCAAGGACGATCCCGAAAATCCCAAGGCCCGGCTGCTGTTGGGCCGCGCCTTGATCGCTTCCGGCCGGCCCGCGGACGCCGTCAATGAGCTTGCGGAGACGGCCGAAAGCGTCTTCGCCACGGCGGACCTCCTCGAAGTTTTCGCCGGTGCGTGTCTTGAAGCGAACCAGCCGGTCCGGGCGCAACGGGCCTTCCTCGGCTGCATCCGGCAACGCGCGGGTGCCGGCGAGGGCGGCCTGATGGCCCAGACGATGCGGGCCGCCGTCGTCGCCAAGGACCTGACCCGGTTCCGGCAGGAACGCATCGGCCTGCTCCTCGCCTATGCCCTGCAGAACCACGAGTCCGCGCTCGGGCTCACGCGCGGGCTGTTCGCGGCCGGTGATGACGCGTTCCGCCGGGAGCTGACCGGCTCGGTGACGCGTTACCTGGGCTCGCGGACGAATTTCGTGGCCCGCGCCGTCGTGGCGACCGCCCGCGCTGAAACGCCACCGGAAGAGTCCGCGAAGGATGCCGCCCTGCGTCGCATTCGCACCGCGTCCGCCCAGGCGATGTTTACCGTCGGCTGTCGGGAGACGAACTTTCCCGCGGCCGGCCGCAAGCGCGGTGAACTTCTCAAGACGCTGCAGAACGACAACGTCGAGGAGGGTGGCGAAAAATTCCTCCAGGTCACCCTGAAGACCGAGGTGGACTCGAAGCTCACACTCGGGCCCCAGACCGCCGGCGGCCGGGCCGACCTGCAATCCACGACGGCTGCCGTGGCGGCCATCGCCTTGGAAGTCCAGCGGCAGCGGCCGGAAGCCCGTCGGAAAGCGGAACCGCTGCGGTTGCACGCGGAAACCGGCACCTATGTGTTCGATGTCACCTCGGACGACGAAACGCTGACCCTGACGCGGCAGGCCGCGCCCGGGGCCGAGGAGTTTGAGCGGGAATTCGATCTGGAAGGGCTGCCGCCGGAACTGGCCGCGGCGTTCTGAGTGGCGATTTCGCCCTCGGTGCCGGCCCGCACCGACGGATTCCAACGGAGCCGACGCTCCAAGCTGGCCGTGGCGCTTCAACCCTCTAGCCTGCGTCCACGCGCATGGCTTCCGCCGAAACCTCCGATTCGCTGCCGCCCGCCAACGTCCCACCGCCGTTACGGCGGGCCCGCGCGTTGGCCTGGTGGCGGCTGCTGCTGGCCGGATTCGGGGGCCTGTTGCTAGGGCTTTCGTTTCCGACTCCCGGTTGGTCGGGACTCGCGTGGCTCGGTCCCGGAGTGCTGCTGCTGGGCGCGCTCGGCTTGCCGGCCGGGGCCGCGTTCCGCTACGGCTGGCTGGCCGGCTTGGTGCAATACCTTGTGGCCCTGCGCTGGCTCCTGCACATCCCGTTTCCCGCGGGCGCGGTGGCCGGCTGGCTCGCCTTGTCGGCGTATTGTGCGGTGTATCCGGGATTATGGATTTGGCTGAGTTTGCGCGTCCTCCGGCTGCATCCTGAAGCCCCGCCGGCCGGACCCGAATCGCCCCTAGCCCCGCTGGCCGCCCTCCGCGAATCGGCCGCCCGCTTCACCGCCCGGCCTTGGCTGACCCGGCTCTCCCAACTGTTCTGGACCGCCGCGCTGTGGGTCGCCCTGGAGATGCTGCTCGCGCGTTTCCTCACCGGTTTTCCGTGGAGCCTCCTCGGGCTCTCCCAGTGGCACAACGCGCCGCTGATCCAGCTCGCCAGCGTGGCGGGGGTGTATGGCGTCTCGTTCCTGCTGGTGTGGTTTTCGGTGTCGCTCGGGGTGGCGATCCTGGGTGTGGCGCAACGGCCGACGAACCGCTTCGGCTGGACCACCGACCTGCGCGTGCCGCTGTTCACGCTGCTCGTCGTCGTCGGCCTCGGCTTCGCCCGCATCGTGAAGCGGACCCCAACCGAACCCGACCGCGTCTCCCTCGCGCTGGTCCAGCCGAGCATTCCGCAGCAGGTGATCTGGGATGCCGACGCCAACCCGGCGCGGTTCGATAAGGTCTTCCAACTTTCCCGGCAGGCGCTCGCGACCCGGCCTGACGTGTTGCTCTGGCCCGAAGGCTCGTTGCCCGACATGACGCAGGAGCAGCTCAACGCGATGACCAACCTGCTCGCGGGCACCGGCGCGTGGTGGATCTTCGGCTCGGCTGACGCCGAACCCGCGCCGCCGGAGGACGGCGTGAAGTGGCGCCATTTCAACGCGGCCTTCCTGCTGTCGCCGGCCGGCCGGCTCGTCGAGAGCTACCACAAACGCCGCCTCGTCATCTTCGGCGAATACATCCCGTTCGAACGCACGCTGCCGTTCATGAAATGGCTCACGCCGATTGGCGCCAGCTTCACGCCGGGACCGGGGCCGGGCGTCTTCCGTGTCGGCCACGGAACGAACCGGACGCTGAACATCTCGCCGATGATCTGCTTCGAGGACGTGTTCCCGCATCATACGCGCCCACACGTCAACCCCGAGACCGACTTCGTGCTGGAGCTCACCAACAACGGCTGGTTCGGCGAAAGCGGCGCGCAGTGGCAGCACGCGGCGAGCGCCGTCTTCCGGGCCGTCGAGAATGGCGTGCCCCTGGTGCGGTGCACGAACAACGGCCTGACCTGTTGGCTCGATGAATTCGGCCGGATGCACGACCTGTTCCGCTCGGCCAGTGGCAGAGTCTATGAAGCTGGTTTCCTGCTGACCTCAGTTCCGTTGCGGCCCGGCGGCGAGCCCCGGGAACTCACCTGGTATCACGAGCACGGCGACACCTTCGGCTGGATCTGCGTCGTGCTCGCGCTGGGCGGGGCGCTGAGGACGGTCCGCTGGAAAACCTCCGCCGCCGCCATCGTGTAGAACGAGGCAAGTTTCGCCGGAAGCCGCTCACTGCGGCACGACCACCGCCGACCGTAACCGCCCCACGGTTTCCCCGGACAGCCGCGCGTCCAGCGAACCTTCGGCCGGGCGTTCGGTCGCCACGTGGCCGTCGGCGAACCACGCCTGGGCCGTCGCGCGGTGGCGGAAGTGGACGGTCGCGCTGAGCACGTTCGTGTCGAAGAAGTAGAACTCCTCCAGCAACGGATTCTCCGGCGAGGCGGGCGCCTGGAAATCGTTCACCTGCCCGCCGTCGGTGAACACGGCGAGTTCGGCCGGGCGGCGGAATTGCCCCGCGGCCAGCGGGCTTTGGCCGCGCGGCCCGAGCAGCAGATTGTAGGCGTAACCGTGGGCGGCCCCGGTGGCCTTGGCCTTGAAACGGGCGGAACAGCGATCCAACGCCGGACAGGTCTCGACGCCCTTGCCCTGGAGATAGGGCCAGAGAGCGCCCTGGCGCAGGTCGAATTCGCGCTGCCCCTCGCGGCCGTCCGCGAGCCAGCCGAACCAGTAGCGCCACCCGCCGTTGGTGCGAACGGAGCGTTCACTGAAGGCCCGGCCGTGGTCGTCCCAGTAGAGCTGCGTGGCGAAGCCGAGCTGGCGCAGGTTGGACAGGCACCGGGAACCGTGGGCCGCCGCCCGCGCCCGGCCAAGGGCCGGTAGCAGGAGGCCGGCGAGCACCGCGATCAGCGCAATCACGACGAGCAGTTCAACCAACGTGAAACCAACCGGACCGGGCCGGTGAGCGGAGCGAACTGAATGGCGACGGCTTGGTTTCATTCGCGCTCGGCCCGCACTCGGTAGAATTGTTCGCTGAACACGGCGTCGCGGACGTCGGCCAGCACCAAGGTTCCGCCCGTGCCCGCTTCGGTCCAGACCACCGACCAGTGCGCCAGGTCACCGCTGGCTTCGAGGTGGTATTTCCAGCCTTTCCGCGACGTGCATTCGACCTCGCCGCTTCCGAGCATGCGGACCGCGCCGATCGGTGCCGGCGGAAGTTCGAGGAGGACGTTGTCCAAAGTCGCCCGGGCGAACAGGGAATCGCTCAGCGAAGTCGCCTCGTTCCAAACCATCACCGCCAGCGCGTCGAGGTCGAAGCTCCCGAAGGTCTCGGGCAACTTGAGTGGGTTCAGGGGAATGGCCGCGCCGTCGGCGGTGAGCACGGTCGTAACCGTGCGGGTCGCCGCCTGATACGCGAGCCGCACCCGGAACGTGGTGTTGGTGGCCGGCTCCACCGGGAAGGTGAAACTCGCGGCGACCTTGCCGGCGGAGTCCCACGTGATCGCCGACACCGTGGGGTCCACTAAGCCAAAGCCGGGCAATTCACCGGTGGGAAACCAGGTGAATTCCAACGTGTCGCGAGCCCGACCGGCGCCGCGGAGGTAGTTGTTGGTCAGCGCGCGGGAGAGGTTGAGGAAGCCGACCGAGAGCGGCATGGCGCCGGGCCGGTTGGCCCGTGCGCCGCCGTGGATTTCGTCCAGCCGCAGGTCGAACTCGACCGCGAAGTCGTCCGTCGTGGTCAGCCTCGTCGCCAGGGGCAGGGCGAAGAAGCTGTGCGGATTGGCCGTGTCCCACGTGACTTCAAGCCGCTGCCCGGCGGCGTCCCAATGGAAGAGGTTGGTGTTGCCGTGGGCTTGCCAGCCTCGCGACGTAGGGTCGGTGGCGAAGTCTTCCGTCACGGTCTGCGCGGCAGCCGAATGGATTAGCGCGAGCAGGCAAAGCAGGACGGCGAGAAATCCAGTGCAGTTGCCACCGCCTGAGTTCGAGGACGGCCCGCCCTCACCCCCGGGGAGAGGGGGAAGCCCGCTTGCACCACGCGACTCCACAATCGAGTTGGTCGAGGACCGTGCGGTGAAACCTTCCGGCTCCGCATTCTCCATTCTGCATTCTTCATTCCTCCACGGGCAATGGCGGCAGCCGGAGTCGCAGCAGTAACCGCGACGCCGGTGGTAGGCGGCGGTGAACACGACGTAACCCGTGGCCGAGTCGAGGTAGGTGTCGCCAGGGCCGGGTTTCGGCGGACGGCGTCGGCGCAGGGCGGCTTCCACGCAGCCGCGGCAGATGCACGCGAGGTTGCGCGACGCCTCCGGAACTTGGGCGAGCAACTCGTCGGGAATCGTCAGCGACTCACACCAGCACGGCCCCTTGTAGGCCGCGCTGGTGCAGCGCTGGCAGTCGTTGGGCGCACCGCAGAGCGGGCACCGTTCCGCCGGGCAGATTCCGGCACCGCCGGTGGGAGCCGGTGGCGTTGGCATAGGTGCAGGATTCATGGCGTCACGGTGGACCCGGGTTGGTTCAGCGACGGGCCGAGTGGGCGCCGAGATGTTGGCGGCCAAGGAAGATTGCCGCGCCCACGGCGACCAAGGCGAGCGTGCCCGGTTCCGGCACGGTGGCGACGGCGCTGAAGCCGTCGATCTCCGCCTTGCCGGAGAGCACGTCGATCCGCACGTAGCTGATGGACGGCAGGAACACCGCTTCGCCATTCCCATTCCGTGCCCACGCGAGGTCATAACCCATGCCGCCGCCGCTGCCGGCGTAGAGCGAGCGGATTTCGGCGAGGGTCTTCCCGGCAAACGTCAGCCCGACGTAGGCGGGATCGAGCGGCACGCCGAAATTGCCCTGGCCATCGGTCGGGAACAGGCCGTCCACCGGGCGCGCCAATGCCGGGTCGAGGGTGAAGAAAGTCACGCCGTCGGCGCTCACGGCGACGCGCGTCGTGCCGTCCTGGGCACTGAAGAGCGAGCCGTCGGTGGCGGGCGTGCCGATGTAGTTGAAGTCCGCATCGAAGTCGTTGGTGACGACGAAGCCGGCGCCGCCGAACACCTGGAAATCGAGGCCAAAGGGATTGGCCGGGGCGTTGAACACCGGTGCGGCAAATTTCACCGTGAGCGAGCCGCCGGTGCCGACCGAGAGCAGTTGGTCGCGAGTGTAGGCCGGGGCAAACGGGTCCACCGCCCCGCCAAATTGTCCGGGGGTGATCCGGCTGGGTTCGCCCAGCACGGCGGCGGTCTGGTTGTAGGGCAGGCCGGAGCCGAACTCCGTGGCGATGCCGGTGCCCGGGGTGTAGCTGATGACTTCGGTGGCGAACTGGGCGTGGACGGCGAGGACAACGGCGGGAAGCGCGAGGCTCCACGCGAATGAACGCAGCGGGGATGGTTGCATGACTGATCGGGGATGACCGCAGCCGGGGGCATTCCACGCGCCCGGCGGTTGGGTGTCCAGGAGACCAGTCGCGGGGACGGAAAACGACGTTCGGGCCCGGCCGCCTTGGGGGGCGACCGAAAAACAAAACGCCTTCCTCCCCGCAAAACCGAGAATGAAGGCGTGTGGCATCCACATGTCCGGCGCGCAGACAGGCGCACCGGCTGGCCTCATCCTTCGCTTGGCGGCGAAGCAGAAGCCGGCGCCCGGCCAACTGGCCGGTTCCGACTTCCTGACGAGCACTGCCGGCGCGATGTCCGGACTCCGGGCCTAAACCTAGCTCCCGCCTTCCCAGTCTTGCGACCAGTGGCTGTCTTGACCGACCAGGGAATTTGTAACCCGATACCGTGGCGCAACCGTCCCCGATTCTCACGGGGTTCCCGCACCTCCGACAGTGTTTGAAACATTGCCAACTTCTCGCGAAGCCGGCGCTTCAAGGAACGCCGTCGATATGGGGGACACGGACGGGGATTTCAAATTCCAAATCGTGGAAATTGAAATTGCCGCGGCGGCGACGGCAGTAGCCCAATCCCGGCATGGCTCAATGGCAGGGCGCCTACGCGGGCAATACCCACGAAACCAAAACCGCGGAGACCGAGCAGGCACTCCGACTGGCAGTTTCCGCGCTTGAGGCTGGCGGCGACCGGGAACGGGCGTCGCGGATGTCGGCGGTAGCCCGCCTAGCCCGGCGGGTGTTTCAGGCGAGGCTGAAGGCTTTGGAGGCCAAGATTGCCCGCGAATCGGAACCGCGTCCGGGCGGCGATCCTGCGGAAGGTTTTCGCCGGCACCAACGACGTCTGGAACTGTTGCTGGCAGGAGGCCCGGAACGGATTGCGCAAGAGTTCGGCGTGAACTTGTCGGCCGATGTCAGCCTGAGCGACCGCGGTGATGCCGGCTAGAACAGGGCTGCGGGCGAGGGTTCCAGCTTTCGCCGTTCCCGGCGAAATTCGGCGGCTTGGTGCCAATGGAGCACCCATCGGCGAAAAATTCCCGCGCGGGACAACTCCGCGGCGTAGCGGGCTGCGATCTCCAGGCGGAGTTCCGCAAGGCGTCGTTGCTGTTCGGCGGTTTGGGCCAGGCGTCCGGCGCCGCCGACGGAGATTTGTGTCTTCATGCGCCTTTGGCCGTGCCGTCCCTAGATCTCCACCTGCATCCCGAGTTCCACGACGCGGTTGGGCGGCAGGCGGAAGAAGGCGGTGGCCGAGTGGGCGTTGCGCGACATGAGGGCGAACAGGCGTTCGCGCCAGATCGCCATGCCGCTTTTCTTCGAGGGGATTATCGTTTCCCGGCTCACGAAGAACGAAGTCTCGTGCTCGCGGCATTTCAGGCCGAGTTCCCCGCAGCGGCGGAGCACGTCGGGAATGTCCGGCTCCTCCATGAAGCCGTAGCGGGCGCGCACCCGCCAGAAGCCTTCGCCGAGTTCCTCCACGGACATCCGGGTGTCGTCGTCCACGCGGGGCGATTCCTCGACCGAGATGGTCATGAACAGGATGCGCTCGTGGAGCACCTTGTTGTGCTTGAGGTTGTGGAGCAGCGCGATGGGCACGCCGTCGGGGTTGCCGGCGAGGTAGATGCCGGTGCCCTTCACGCGGGGAATCTCCCGGCGGCCGATGCTGGTGAGGAATTGGTCCACGGGCAGCGCGGACAGGCGCATGCGCTCCCAGAGCAGGGTGCGGCCCTTGCGCCAGGTGGTCATGAGCGTGAAGAGCACGGCGCCGACCACGAGCGGGAACCAGCCACCGTGAAGGATCTTGAGCGAATTGGCGCTGAAGAACGACACCTCGATGACAAGGAACACCAGCACCAACCCGCCGGCCGTGGCGGCCGACCAATTCCACAGCCGGCGGGCGGCGAAGTAGAACAGGACGGAATCGATGATCATCGTGAGGGTGACGCCGACGCCGTAAGCCGCGGTCAGGTTGGACGACGAGCGGAAGGCCAGCACGAGGGCGAGACAGGCGACCATGAGGGCCCAGTTGATGTGCGGGATGTAGATCTGTCCGCGTTCCCGCTCGCTGGTGTGCTCGATGGCCAACCGGGGCAGGAAACCAAGCTGGATGGCCTGCATGGTGAGCGAATACACGCCGCTGATCAGGGCCTGCGAGGCAATGACCGCCGCGGCGGTTGCCAGACCGACCAACGGGATCAACGCCCACTTGGGCGCGAGGTTGTAGAAGGGATTGGCCACTGTTTCCGGCCTTTCGATCAGCAGGGCGCCCTGGCCGAAGTAGTTCAGCAGCAGGGCCGGCAGCACGAGGCTGAACCATGCCCGGCGAATTGGTTTGGCCCCGAAATGTCCCATGTCCGCGTAGAGCGCCTCCCCGCCGGTCGCGACGAGGAAGACGGCGCCCAACACCACGAAACCCGCGCCGCGGTTGGCCAGGAAGAATTGCACCGCATGGTGCGGGCTCACCGCCGCCAGGACGGTCGGGTGCTGGAGGATGCCCTTGATGCCCAGCACGCCGAGGGTAACGAACCAGACAATCATCACCGGCCCGAAGACGTTCCCAATCGCCCCGGTGCCGGCGCGCTGGACCGCGAACAACCCGACAATGATGACCAGAGCCAGCGGCACGACGAACGGCTTCAGCTTGGTGGTGATCACTTCGAGCCCCTCAACCGCGCCCAACACCGTGACCGGCGGCGTGATCATGCCATCGCCGTAAAGCAGCGCCGCGCCGAAGACCCCCAGCATCGTCATGACCAGCGCCCGCCGGCCGGAATGGGCC
>JBIIUN010000495.1:0-3615 GCA_044339945.1 Kapaibacterium sp. (SeqCode) | reverse complement strand
CGTGACCTTTCCCTTCAACCTCACGTTGGGTTTGCCGCTCTATTTCGCCGCCGCCGAATGGCTCCATCGCCGTTGAACCTTTTTCCCCGCGAAGTCCCATGACCACCTACCCGATGAAACGCGTCACGGTCGTGTGCGAGGCCTATGCCCGCCAGCCGGTGTCCGAACTGATGGCAACGGTCGGCGCCCACGGCTGGACCGTGTTCCCGGTCGAAGGACGCGGCCACCAAGGAACCCGGCTGGGCGACATCCCTGAATCGGCCAACGTGCAGTTCGAGGTCATCGTCCAGCCCGGCGTGGCGGAAACGCTCCTGCAACGCCTGCATGCGGAGCTGTTCCCCAACTTCGCGATGGTCGCCTACGAGTCCGAAATCCGCGTCCTGCGGCGGGATAAGTTCTGAACCGGCCTTCGCTCAGGCGAGCTCCGTCGCCCCGGCGCCGAGGTAGCTGGCCACATCTTCCGTCGGTTCGACCGGCAGCACGCCGGCGATCAGCGGCTCCTGCGGGTTGCGGAACTGGACGCCCGCGAAGTCGAGGTAGTGGCCGAAGATCTCCGTGTTCTGGAGGAAGCCGGCGAAGCGTTCTGCACCAGGTCCAGTCGTGAGCACCGGCACGTAGTCGGAGGTGTGGTTGCCGCTGGTGAAGGCGATGCCGAGGTGGTTGGCCAGCACCTGGCCGAGCGCCGCCGTGTCCGAATTGAAACCGTCGAACAGCGCGTAGCCCTTCTTCTTCAGGAAGGTGTCCAGCAGGTCCATCCGCCGCGCCGAGGCGGTGTAGCCCGTCGACTCCTTGAGCCGGGCGATGGCTTGGTCGCGGTTCTCGGCGGTGCGCAGGCGGTTGATGATTTCGCCGCTGGACTGCCGGACCTGCTTCACGTGGCGGAGCGTGGAATTGCTCTTCTCGTAGTTATCGCCCATGCCGTTGAGCCCGGGGTTCGCCGTCGCGTGGTCGGTGGTGACCAGGATGAACGTGTCCGGGTGCTCGCGCTGGAACTCGAGGCAGACGTCGATCGACTCGTCGAACGAGATCAGCTCGTGGATGGCCGCCGCCGCGTCGTCGGCGTGGCAGCCGTGATCCACCCGCCCACCCTCGACCTGCAGGACGAAGCGTTCGTCGGTGACCAACCGGCGGAGGGCCGCGCGGGTCATCGCCGCCAGCGAAGGGCTAGGGGCGGGCTTCGTAAGGCCGCCGAGCTGGTCCACCACGTAGGGCAGGTGGCCGTCAGCGAAGACACCGAGCCACGGGCGGTCCAAGGGCGCGGAGGCGAGGTCCTCCGGCTTTTGCAGCACGGCGTAACCGATCCGGCTGAAGTCGGCGAGCCGGTCGCGTTTGTCCTTCCGTTTGTCGGCGCGGAAGTGGTTCCGGGCGCCCCCGAGCGCCACGTCGATCCGGCGCTCGTAAAGTTGGTCCGCGATGTCCTCGCCACTGCCGCGGTTGCCCACGCAGGCGACGAAACCCGACGGGGTGGCGTGGGTGATCTCGGTGGTCGTGACCAGGCCACGCTTCCAGCCGGCGTGCCCGAGCAGTTCGTAGAGGGTGACCAGTTTCCCGCCCTTGCTGGTCTGGTTCACCTTGCCGTTGGGAATCCGCACGCCGCTGCCCCACGCCGACGCCGACGCCGATGAATCGGTGACCAGGGAGTTCTGCGACCGCACGTCCATCATCGCGTGGTGGGTCGTGGGTCGGTCCAGCAGGTCCAGCCACGTCAGCCGGCGGCCCCGGCTGAATTCCGAATACTGGTTGGCGCAGGCGAGGATGCCCGAGCTCATGCCGTCGGCGACCAGATGAATGATGCGCCGCGGCGTGCCTGCGGGGAGCGGGTTGGGCCGCACGACCGCCGGCGAACGGGTCCCGGCCGTGGCGCAGCCGGCAGTCAGGGCCGGCACGGCCGCCAGGGACTTCAGAAAGTGACGACGATCATTCATGGCTCGCGGATGGACCGCCGATTGAAAGCCCCGGCGGCCGGTTTCGACAACCGCACAGTTGGGTGACGAAGGTGACGGAGCGGTGACACCCTTGTTGTAGGCGGCCCGGCTTCGCGGGTTTCAGGGTTTCCCATTGCGCGGCGCGACCGGGCTAAGTTTCCCTGCCGGTGAGCTGTCATGGAACGCCAAGCCAAGCCCGCCGCCGATGCGGACCGCACGCTGAATGTGTTGGGAACCCGCCTGCTGGTCACCGACTACGTGGCGCTCGCCCGGCGATGCCAGGACTGGGCGCGGCAGCCCGGCTGCGTGGCGCTCGACTTCACGAACACCCAGACGGTCACCATGCGCCGGCATGAACCGGAATTCCGCGCGTTGACCGAGGCATTCGACCATTTCCCGCCCGACAGCACACCGTTGCGCTGGTGCCTGAACCTCGCCGGCGCCGGCATGACCGATCGGGTTTATGGCCCGACCTTCATGCGCCGGTTCTTCGAGACGGTTCCCGGCGAATTCACCCATTACCTCGTGGGCGGCTCGGCCGATTGCGGAACGCGGCTCCGGGAAATCTTCACCCGCGCCAACCCGGGCGTGCGTTTCGTCGGCGCCTACCATGGCAAATGCGACGCCACCGGCCGGATGGACCCCGCGGACGAGACGCGGGTGCTGGAGGAAATCAATCGGCTCGCCCCGGACTTCATTTGGCTCGGCTTGGGCACCCCTAAGCAGCAGGCGTGGGTCCACCGCTACAAGTCCCGGATCCGCCGCGGCGTGTTGCTGGGCGTGGGGTTTGGCTTCGACGTGAATGCCGGCCTGAAGCCCGATGCGCCCGCTTGGATGCAACAGACCGGCCTGGGTTGGCTCTTCCGGCTGGCCTCGGAACCGGGCCGGCTGTTCGGCCGTTACCTCCGTTACAATTCACTGTTCCTCGCGTATCTGCTCTGGGACGGCGTTCGCGGCCGGGCGTGGGGCCGGTAATCGGCGGCGCCGACGGATTCGTCCGCTACGGCTTCCGCCCGCTGAAGCCGTAATTGCTCTGCAGCCACGGCAACACCGCCGCGGGCGCGACCTTGTTCTTGGCGGCGGTGCCCGCGGCGAGACCGGCCGTCCAGGCGCTGGCCGAGGAAGTTCCGGCCACCGAATAGGTCTGGTCGCCAAACTGCACGTAGGCGGTCCCGGGCGCGGCCAGGTCGACGAAGCCGCCGGTATTCGCATACGGGGCGATTTGCCCGCTGGCGTCCAAGGCCGTGACCGCGTTCACCCACGGATCCGCCGCGGGAAACACCGGTCGGGTCCCTGGCTGGTTGCCGGCCGCGGCGAAGATGACGCCGCCCTGGGCGGCAATCTGCCGGTTGATCTCGCCCAGCAGCGGGGAAGGCGAGTTGCCGCCGAGGCTTTGGTTGAAAAACGTCGCCCCGTCCTGGGCGGCCCGGATCATGCCGCGCGCGACGTCAAAGCTGGTGGTGGTCTCGCCGCCGCCATAGACGTCGTAGGAGCGAACTTGGACCGCCTGTCCCGCCTCCTGCATGCCGGCGATCAGGGCCTGCGCCATTGAGGTCCCGTGCTGCAGGCCACCGCCCGCCGCGGTGCCCGGTGCCAGCTGGGTGCGGGAGAGCATCAAGGCTTCCATGTCCTTGGGCAGGCCCTGGACCGCGGTGTCGATCAGGGCGACCACGGGCCCCTTCTTGTCGCC
>JBIIUN010000494.1:0-3625 GCA_044339945.1 Kapaibacterium sp. (SeqCode) | reverse complement strand
CAGGCGGCGCGGAGGGCCGCCAACCGGTTGGTCTCGGCATTCAAGGAATAGCCAATCGGCACGACCGACTTCGTCCGCTGATCCGTGCAGTAGGCGATCGGAAAACACTCCCCTTGGTCCAGGTGGGCGGGAACCTCCGGAAAGAAGTCGGCGGCAAAGCCCTCCCGAAGCATCCGCGCGCGGAAAGCGGGCCACTCCGCCGTGCCCACCCGCGGCGCGTAGCCCAGGTCGATCACGGCGTCGTCGGAAGGTTCCGAATCGGATGCCCGCACGTAGTGCTCGAACTCGGCGCGGGAGAAATTGGTGAGGGACGAGAACAGCCCGCGGAGACCACTGAGGAATGCGACCCGGTGGGCGGTCAGGCGCTCGAAGTTGTGCAGGACGTTGGTGCCGTGGTGCTGCAGATGGTCGTCCAGCCGGGCATCGTGCCGAGCCACCAGCACCCGCCAGCCGGCGAAGGTGACCGCCAAGCCGACCACCAAGGCCAGCAGGGCTGTCCAACTGTAGTGAAGAAGCGACCGCGCCCGGGGTGCCCCGTGAGGCAGGCCCGTTGCGCCAGTCGCGGCCGGTTTCGCGCCGCTGGCCCGTTGTGTCACCAAATCCCCCGTGGTTGCCACGGAAGGCCAGCCGAAAGCGCCCCAGACTTATTCCCCCGCTAGAGCGCGCTCGCCCGGCCAATCCGCCATAGTTTGTGGTCGCTGCGGACGAAGATCGAACCCGCCGCGATAGATGGAGTGCCAAGCACTTCCTGCCCTAATTCCAATTCGCTGACAACCCCTCCTTCGGGTAGGGACGGATCGACCACCTGGAGCAGGCCCTTCTCGTTGACGCAGTAAATGAAGCCGCCGGCCGCCACGGGTGTGGAACTGAACGGCCCCTTCAGTCGCAACTGCCAGAGCCGCTTGCCATCGGCCGCGTCGCCGCAGCTCAGGATTCCCCCATCGTTCATCGTGAACACCCGATTGCCCAGCACCAGCGGACTGGACGTGCCGGGGCGCAGTTGGGCGGAACGCCATACCTGCTTCGGCGCGGACTCCGTGCCCGGCTCCAGCACGGTCAGGCCGTTGGACGGCACGTAGAGTTTACCGTCGCTGACCGTCGTTGATGGGACGGTCGAGGCCCCCTCGCCGTAGTTCCAGACGATGGCGCCAGTGGTGATATCCACGCCGGCCAAGCCCTTGGAGGATTGCAACGCCACCAAGGTCTTCCCGCCGGCCCCCTTAATCAACGTCGGGGAGGTCCAGTTGGCCTTCTTCGGACGGTCCAGCTTCCAACGGTTTTCTCCGGTCTTGGCGTCGAGGCCCGCCGTGAAGGATTCGCTGTCGTTCTCCACCTGGGCGACCACGACCCCGTCGGCCGCCACCAACGACGAGGACATGCCGAGGGAATTGCTCGCGTTCGGATAGTCCCGGCCCAGCCCCCGGAACCACACGAGGTTGCCGTCGAGGTCGAGTGCCACACAGTCGTTGGAGGAGTAAAACGCGTAGATCCGCTGGCCGTCACTGACGGGCGTCGGGGCGGCGCCACCGATCTTCTCGTGGGTCATCGTGCGGCCGGTTGCCCAGAACTGGCGTTCCCACCGGAGCGAACCGTCGCCGAGATTGAAGCACAGGACATGCAGCCGGTCCTGCTTCACGCCGCTGGTCGCCGAGACGAAGACGCGTTCCCCCACGATGATCGGCGACGACAGGCCGCGGCCCGGCAGGTCAATCGTCCAGGCGATGGACTGCGGGTCGAGCTTGGACGGCAGCTTGGCGTCGGCTGCCACGCCGTTGCCCAGCGGGCCGCGCCATTGCAGCCAGTCGTCGGCCTGTGCCGGCAGGGAAAGAGCCAACGTGATCGCCAGCGCGGCGAGCGGGATTCGGTAAAGAGAGACGGAAGATTTCATGGCGGGGGCGTTTCGGGTTCCGGGAAACTTCACTTGGCGGACGCGATCGGGGTGCCTTGGGCGTCGGTGACGCGGATCTGGAATTCCCATTCCTTGGTCCAGTCCTCGGTCTGTTCGTTCTGGAGGCATTTCACGAGGATGACGTTCTTGCCGGGCTGCAACTGGGCGGCGAGGCGGTATTGGTCGATCTCCATGCCGCGATGGTATTCGTCCCGGCCGAAGAGGGGTTTGCCGTTGAGCCAGACCTTCCAGCCATTCTTGCAGCCGAGCCGGAGTTCCACCGGGCGGGCCGAGTCGGACCAGAACTCCGCGGCCGCGTAACCGGTGACGCTCTTCAGGGCGGTGAGCGGCTGGTTGAAATCCACGAGGCCGTATTCGCTCTTCGACTCGTAGTCGCGCCACCGGACCTTGCCGTTCAGCCCGTCGGCCTCGGCGGCGTAATCGATGCCCAGTTCCGGCGCAAAGGCCTTCTCGAACCCGGCGCCGCCCGCATTGTCGAACGGGCCGATGACCTTCCAGCGGGTGATCCAGCCGAAGGTCTTTTGCAGGTCCACCTTGTCGCCCAGTTCGCCCAGCGTCTTCGCGATGGCCTCGATCTGGTCGGCCTCGCGGGCGGCGGCCAAGGCCTGTTGGTAGCCAGCCGTGGCCGCGGCCTTGTCGCCGGACTTGGCCTTGGCCGCGGCCGAATCCGCCAATTGCTGGACCGCCTCGCGGCGCAGTTCGTTGCTCGGGTCATTCAGGAATGCCGGCAAGAGCGCCTGGGCCTGGGCGGCGTCTGCCCGGGCCATGAGTTCAAAGGCCAGGCGGCGGGCGCGCGGATGATGCTGGCGGTCGCGGAGGAAGCGCTCCACGGAGCCGAGCGCGGCCTTCACGCCGGCGGGATCGCGCTGCGCGACCGTCTCGATCGCGGAACGAAGCCAATTCAGGGCAAAATCATTGGCGCCATCCATCGCCTCCAGCAGCGCGGGAATCGCCGCGGCATCCGCCCGGACCACCTGCTGGAAGGCGGCACTGGCGGCCACGTTACCTCGGCCCTCCGCCGCCACGGCCCGCAAGGCCGCGACCGGTGACCGTAACTCGGGAGGCAGTGGTGCGGCCAAGGCGCCGCCGGCAAACAGCACGACGCAGCCGATGGGGGTAAGGCGGGGGAGTTTCATGACGCGCATCGACGCTAGCGGTCGGCGGCATCCCGGCAAGCCTCGGGCACCCGCAAGGGGCGTCTTGCCGGGGCGCGGTTCGGTCCGCAGGGTCCGCGGCATGAACTTCACCGCCTGCCCGGGCACGGACCCGACGCCGCTGTTTGAGTTGTTCCGGGGGAATCACGCCACCGAACTCCTCGTCGCCGCCGTCGCCCATTTCGGCGTGTTCGCCCGGTTGGAAGCCGGACCGGTTTCCGCCGCCGGGCTCCGGGCCGAATTGGGGCTGAGCGAACGCGCCGCCAATGTGCTGTTCACCGCCCTCCGGGCCATGGGCACGCTGGTCCTCGACCCGGAGCATCGGCTGTCGCTGACCTCGCTTGCCCGCGAACATTTGCTGCCGGGCGGAGCGTTCTACATGGGTGACTACTGCGGCCTCGCCGCCGAGTCGCCGGGCGTGCTCGGGCTGGTGGAGCGGCTGCGAACCAGCCGCCCGGCCGGTGCCGAGGCCGAGGAATCGGGGGCCGCCTTCATCTATCGCGAGGGCATCGAGTCGGCGATGGAACGTGAGGCCAGCGCCCGGCACCTGACGTTGGCGCTG
>JBIIUN010000534.1:0-3275 GCA_044339945.1 Kapaibacterium sp. (SeqCode) | reverse complement strand
GGAATCCTCCTCTTCCCGCCTGCCTTCGTTCGTCGCCGGCCTGCTGGTGGGCGCCGCTGCGGCCGGCGCATTCGTGTTCCTGCGCCCTGCCCCGACGCCTCCCCCGGCTGCGGTTGAGGTCAGCACGACCAAACCAACTCCGGACGAATCGGCGGAGCTCGCCAAGGCAAAGCAACGCATCTCCCGGTTGGAGGCGGACAATCTCCGGCTCGCCGAGCGGGTGCAGGCGCAGACTCAATCCCCGGCCGCAGCAAGCCTACCGACGGCGGCCAAAAAGAAGGACAAGCCGGCAAATCTCGTGGCCGCCTTCTTCGGCGGAGACGGGGATTCCACCAATGAGGAAAGCCGGGGCGCCATGCGCGCGATGATGGAGACCGCCATGAAACAGCAGCTCGAAGGCAAGATGCGTTCGCTCAAGGGTCGGCTCAATCTCACCCCGGAGCAGGAAGCCTCCATCCGGGAAGTGCTGGAAAAACAGTTCGGCGCCGGCCAGGTGATCGCGGAGAAAATGATGACCGGCCAGACCACCCCGGAAGAGCTCGCCGATCTGACCAAGGCCCAAGGCAATCCGGAGGAACAGATCAAGGCCCTGTTGTCACCGGAACAGCAGCAGGCCTACGCCGGCCTGCAACAGGAGGAGATTCGCAACAATGCCCGGCTGGTGGCGAACGCCGAGATGCTCCAGATGCAGGGCGCATTGGGGTTGTCGCAGGAGCAACAGGACTCCGTTTACAAAGCCCTGTTCGCCGCCACCGAGGAACAGCTGGGCGGCTTCGGCGGCGATCCCAAGAAGGCCATGGACTTCCGCGGCAATCTCGACCGCAAGCTCGCCTCACTGAAAGGCGTGCTCACCGCGGAACAGCTGAAGTCCTACGAGGAAATGCAGCAGCAACAGCTCAAGCTCATCGAGTCCATGATGCCCAAAAACGGGGCGCCGGGCGACGTCGCGGTGCCGAACATTCAGGTCCTCACGCGCCCCTGAACGGCCGGCTCAAGGCCGCGGCACCTTGCCGGGCACCACCAAGGACTCGACTTCGCCTTCGGCAAACCGCGTCCGGAGACGCTGGCCACTTTTCAGGGTTGAACCCTGCCGCACCACCGCCCCCGTGGCGGCGTCCGTCGTCAGCGAATAACCGCGCTCCAAGACACTTAAGGGCGACAGCAGGCGCAGACCGCCCGTCACCCGTTCCAAGCGCCCCGAAGTTTCGGCGAGCTGCTGCCGGGCCGCCACCGGCAAGCGCCGGAGCAACTGCTCCAATTCCCGTCGCCGTCGTTGCAGGACCGTGGCCGGACGCTGCGCGGACAAACGGCGGGCCAAATTCTCCTGCCGCGCCTGCGCATTTCGCACTTGGCCCCGCGCCCCACGTTGCAGCGCAGTGGCGAGATCATCCATCAGCAGGCCCAGCGTCTCCAGCCGGCGGCGCGGATGCACCCGCGCCCGACGGGCTTCGAGCTGCGCGGCCTCCTCCTTGGCCCAGCCGAGGCGCTGGCGGGCCAGTTGCGCCAGCCGCTGCCCGGCTGACGTGACAAAGTCACGGCTCGCGACGTAACCGGCGGTCAGCAGCTCGGCCGCCGCGCTGGGTGTCGCCGCCCGGAGGTCCGCCACGAAGTCCGCAATGGAGAAATCAATCTCGTGGCCAACCGCCGAAATGACCGGAACCGCGGAAGCGGCAATGGCCCGCGCCACCGGTTCCTCGTTGAAGGCCCACAGGTCTTCCAAGGAACCGCCGCCCCGGGTCACGAGGATCGCGTCCAATCCGGCCCCGGAACCTTCGCCCTGCGCGGCCGACCACTCGTTCAGCAGTGCGATGGCGGCGGCAATTTCCTCCGCCGCCCCGATGCCCTGAACCCGGGCGGGCACCAGCACGAACTCGAGGCCGGCATAACGCCGTCCGACGACATGCAGCACGTCCCGGATCGCGGCGCCGGTCGGCGACGTCACCAAGCCCACCCGCCGCGGCAACGCGGGGATCGGCCGCTTGCGGGCGGAATCGAACAGGCCTTCCGCGGCCAGCTTCGCCTTCAGCCGCTCGAAGGCCGCCTGCAAGGCACCGATGCCTTGCACCTCCACGAAATCAACGCGCAACTGATACTGCCCGCGTGGTTCGTAAACCGTGACGTCACCACCGAGGATCACTTGGGCGCCGTCGCGCAGCGCCGCCCGGCCGCCCCCGCCCTGCCCGCGGAAGAGCACGCAACTGAGCTGGGCGTTGGCATCCTTCAGCACGAAGTAGGCATGGCCGCTGGACTGGAGCCGGAAATTGGAAATCTCGCCGGCCACGCGCACCGCGCTGAAGCCGCCTTCCAGTTGGCGCTTGATACCCAGCGTCAGCTCGGTGACCGAAAACGTCCGGGCGACGACTGCTTTGGCTGGCAGCTTTTCGACGGCTTCCGGAATCGGTTCCGTCGGCTGGCCGCCGCCGGTGAACAGTTCACCAAAGTCCCACTGGCTGCTGGATTTCTTGGGCATCAGGGCGTGGCGGTTTCGGGTTCCTCCGCGTCATCGCCGATGGCGGCTTGGCGAACGGCGGGAACCGGGTCCGACGCCAGGCGGCGCAGCGCCAACTCCACCGGCCGGGTGCGCGGCCAAGCCTGTTGCAAGGTGCCCGCCACTTCGAGGCGCAGGAGGTAATCGTTGTCCGCCGAGACCACGGTGAGTGATTCGGCCAACGACGGCGGGACGACGATCAAGTTGCCCAGCGCCAGCAGCGCGATCCGGCGGTTCGCCGCTGCCTGGTTCGTCACGACCGAAACGAGGGCGGCCGCGACGGCCGGTTCCATTTCGTGTCCTTGGACCAAGTTGAGCAACGCCAGTCCGCGCCGGCCTTCGGTGAAGGGCAACGGCGCTCGAACCCGGAGTGCGGCTGGCAACCGGGGCCGAAGTTGACGCCACCAACGCGTGGCCGTGCCTTCGGGCCGGCCGATTTCGCGGGCCGCCAGTTCGCGGAAGCTCGGCGGCGCGGCTTCGACTTCCTGGAAAAGGCCGCCGAGGATCGACCCGCTGGCCTGTGCCGACAGCCAGCGGCGGAGCAATCGTTGGTCAGGAGTTTCGCGCAGCGCAACCGCGCCGGCGGCCAGTAATCCGGCCAATGCCAGAAGCCCCAGCGCGCGCCAAATCGCCCGCCCCTGTCTGGATTCCAACGGCGTCATGGCAACGGTTCGCTCACGCGGATGATGGAAACCGCCTTGCCGGTGATTTCGTCGATCTCGATGACGCAGCCATTTAGCTTCACGTCGGTTTCGCACACGCCGAACTTCTGCGGAGTCTGGCGCAG
>JBIIUN010000493.1:0-3627 GCA_044339945.1 Kapaibacterium sp. (SeqCode) | reverse complement strand
GCGTCAAGATCAGCGACCTGCAGGCGTTCGTGAAGCGCCACCGGAAAGACCACCGGCTCGCACTGGAGCTTTACGCCACGGGCAACTACGACGCGATGTATCTGGCCGGGCTGATTGCCGACGATGTCCAGATGACAAAGGAGGACCTGCGCGGGTGGGTAGCCAAGGCGTATTGCCGCGGCCTATGCGGGGCGACGGTGGCCTGGGTCGCCGCGGGCAGCCCACACGGATGGGAATTGGGCCGGGAATGGATCGATTCCGCAGCGCCGCTGACGGCCATGACCGGGTGGGCCACCCTGGCGAGCTGGGTGTCGGTGCGGCCCGACGCCGAACTCGACCTCCCCGAACTCAAGCGCCTGTTGCAACGGGTCCGCAAATCCATCCACGCCGCGCCGGACCTCGTGCGCTACCAGATGAATTTCTTCGTTATCGCCGTGGGCAACTACGTCGCCCCGCTGATGGATGCCGCGATCCAAACCGCGGAAGCCATCGGCCCCGTGACGGCCGACCTAGGCGAGACCGCGTGCGAGGTGCCCGCGGCCGCCGACCACATCCGCAAGGCCCAGCAGCGCGGAACCATCGGCAAGAAACGCAAAACGGCGAAATGCTGAGCGCTTTCCCCGGCACGACCTCGGCCACAGCACCGGATCACCTTCCGAAATCTCCCCAACCCAAACCAAAACCTCCTCATGACTGAACTTATCCCCGGACAAATTGGCTGGTTCGACCTCACGGTCGAAAACGCGGAAACGGTGAAGGACTTCTACCACCACGTGGTGGGTTGGAGTTCGCAGCCAATCGACATGGACGGTTACAACGACCATTGCATGGTTCCGCCCGGCACTGAAACCCCGGTCGCGGGCATCTGCCACGCGCGGGGTTCAAACGCCAACCTGCCGCCCCAATGGCTGATTTACATCACCGTGGCCGACCTCGATGCGAGCCTGCGGCAATGCCTCGCCTTGGGTGGGCAGGCGCTGAGCCCGGTCCGGGAGGCCGGCAGCGGTCGGTTTGTGGTGATCCGCGATCCGGCGGGGGCGGCCTGTGCGCTGTATCAGAAAGTGGCTTCGGCCGAATGACTTGCCGCGGCGGCGGGCGGGGGCGTCGCTGGGGGTAAGTTTCCCGGCAAAGAGTTTGACGCCCCAACATCCTGTGGGCTACGGATTGGACAGCTTCAACCGGTTGTGTGGTCCGGTTAACTTTATGCGTTGCCCCAAGTGCGGCTGTCAGGACGACAAGGTGATCGATTCGCGGGCCTCCCGCGAAGGCTCGGTCATCCGCCGGCGCCGGGAATGCCTGGGCTGCACGCAGCGGTTCACCACCTACGAGGAAATCGAGCATCAGGAATTGGTCGTGGTGAAGCGTGACAGCCGGCGGGAGGCCTTTTCCAAGGAAAAGCTCCGGGCGGGCATCCAGCGGGCCTGCGACAAACGGCCGGTTTCCCAGGAAACCATCGACGGGGCCGTCAGCCGGATCGTCGAGGAACTGGGCGAGCGCTTCGACCGCGAGGTGCCGGCCAAGGAAATCGGCGAACGGGTCATGCGGGAACTCCGGGCGATGGACGCCGTGGCCTATGTCCGCTTTGCGAGCATTTACCGCGAATTCGCCGAAGTGGGTGAGTTCGTGGAGGAAATCAACCGGCTGGCTACCCTGCCGCCGGCGGACAAGCGCCAGATGGCGCTGATTCCGGACGCGGAGGACTCACCCAAGTAATCGCATGATCGCCCTGCGTGAAGATTGTCTGTTGGTGGAGCAAACCGGGGGTGGCTACCTGCCCGTCACCGCGACGGATCTGACCTTTGAGGTCGTCGGGGACACCAGCCTCGTGGATGGGGAGGTGCTCAAGCACGCGACCGCCGCCGTGATGCATTATCTCCGGCAGGAACTGGACCGGACCACGGTCACCTTGGCGGAATTTTCGGCGATGCTGACCAAGGTTTTGCAGGGCCTGGGCATCTCCGCCGAGGTCACGGGCCAACCGGTCCCCGGCGAACAAGTCCGGATCGCCGATCTGGGCGCGCTGGCCGCGGAGGCTAGCATCGCCGGCGAGCTCGAATTTTGCCAGCGGTTGCGGACGTTGCTGCGGGAGCAATTGGCTGCGGCGCCGACCCGGCTGGAGATTCTTGGACTTCGGATTTGCGTCAAACGCCTGACCGGGCGTAAGCACTGGTGCCCCACCTGCGAGAAGACCGCGGCGTGGATCCTGGAGATGATCCGGGGCTGGTATGCCCAGGAAGCCCCCTCCCGGCCCACGGCGTTGGTGGTCCGGTAACCTTTTTTCGGCGCGGGGCGGTGGTGTCCGAGTCTGGAACGATTGGTTTTCTCCTCCCTCCCCAATCCTTGCAGATCGCCGTCGCTCCGCGCCCTTTGTCCTTATGACCCTGTTTGAACGCATCATCGCCCGGCAGATTCCCGCCGACATCGTTTATGAGGACGACCGGGTGCTGGCCTTCCGGGACATCAATCCGCAGGCCCCGGTGCACGTGCTGATCGTGCCCAAACGGGTCATTCCCCGAATCAACGAGGCCGCGCCGGCCGACGCCGAAGTCCTCGGGCACCTGCTGCTGAAGGCCGCGGAAGTGGCCCGCCAATTGGGCCTGGGCGACACCGGCTTCCGGCTGGTGTTCAACAACGGGGCCGACGGCGGCGAAACTGTCCCGCACCTGCACTGCCACATTCTCGGCGGCCGCGCGCTCGGTTGGCCGCCCGGCTGATTGACGCCCGGGTGACCGTCCCTAGTGTCGCCCAATGCTTTGGGTGAACGGGAAGCGCTGGCTTCCGGGAATTTGCGCGCTGGGATTGCTCGTCTCGGGCTGCGATCTGCTGAATCGCACCACCGGGGACGAGGAGCGCGAACCCCATTACGTCCGCGGCCTGAACTGGAAGATCCAGGGCCAGACCGATAAGGCGATCGAGTGCTTCTCGCGCTCCCTCCAGACCAATCCGAACAGCGCCGCCGCGCACCTCGCGCTCGGGGACCTGCACTACCACTCGACCGGCAAGTTCATCGTCGCCGCCTACCATTACGGCGAGTTTCTCCGCCTCAAGAGCGCGACCAAGACGGGTTACCGCGACCAGACCGTCGAGGACCTGATCAAAAACTGCGAACTGCAGATCGCCGCCAAATATGCCAACGCGGTTGCCCGGCAGGAAAACCAGGTGGCGCTGGAATCGCTCCGCCTGGAAGTTGCCGGCCTCCGCGAGGAAAACCGCGTCCTGAAGCGCATGGCCGGCATCGCTTCGCTCAGCGTCACCCCGACGAATCCGCCCCCGCCGGTGCCCCGCACGGCCCAACCGCTGCCGCCCCAGACCCAGCGCGCCGGTCCCGTGGTCACTCCGGAACCGGTCCGCCGCCCGCCGCAACCCACGGCGCCCGTGACCGCCCCGGTGGTCCGCACCCACAAGGTCGCGGCCAACGAGACGCCATCGGTCATCGCCCGCCGCTACGGCGTCACCACCAAGGCGTTGATGGATGCCAATCCGGGTGTCCGCGCCAACCAACTCCGCGTCGGCCAGTTGCTGAACCTGCCGCCCAAATGAGGCCGGTCCTTAAATTCGAGGGGTTGTCGGCACTCCGGACCGTCGGCACTGTCACATCTGTGTAAACCATGGCAGGTCGCATCAGCT
>JBIIUN010000491.1:0-3631 GCA_044339945.1 Kapaibacterium sp. (SeqCode) | reverse complement strand
TTTGGCAACCAGACCAACAACGTTTCGCTGGGGCGCTACCCGGACGCGTCCGAGAACCCGCTGGTCTTCTTCGGGGAACCGAGCCCGGGTTCCGCCAACTTCATCCCCGGCGGCAACCTCCCGCCGATGGTCACGCCGCTGGCCGACCTCACGGCGCCCGAAGGAGTCCTGCTCAGCCTGACCGTCGTCGCGTCCGATCCGGACGCGGGGCAGACGCTCAGGTTCAGCCTTGGCGCCGACGCGCCGACCGGCGCCGCCATTGACGAGTCCACGGGCCGGCTGACGTGGACGCCGTCGGAGCTTCAGGGTCCGGGCAGCTACCTCTTCACCGTGCGCGCGACAGACAACGGGACGCCGCCCCGCAGTGGTGTGGCCCGCCTCAATGTAGCCGTGACCGAGGCCAACCTCGCCCCGGTGATCGGTTCCTTGGCGGACCAGTCGGTGGATGAGGGGGCGCAACTCGCGTTTACGCTGGTGGCGACCGACCCCGACTTCCCCGCCAACACGCTCACCTACGCGCTGGAGCCCGGCGCACCGGCCGGCGCCAGTATCAATCCGGTGACCGGGGAGTTTGCGTGGACGCCCACCGAGGACCAGGGACCGCGGGTGTTCGACGTGGCCTTCCGGGTCACCGACAACGGCTCTCCGGCCCTGAGCGCGACCAAGTCCATCAAGGTGACGGTGAACGAGGTGAACAATCCGCCGTCGCTGACCCAGCCTTCGCCGCAATCGGTGGACGAGGGCGCCACCCTCTCCCTCACGTTGGTCGGTGCCGATCCGGAAGGTGCCGCCGTGCGCTACAGCCTGACCGGCAATGTTCCCGCCGGCCTCGCCTTGGATGAGACCACCGGCGTGCTGACGTGGACACCGGCAGAGGAGCAGGGCCCGGGAAGTTATCCGCTGGTGGTGAAGGTGACCGAACAAACCGCCCAACAGCTCTCCGTCCAGCGGACGTTCTCGGTGACGGTCAACGAGGCCAACCAGGCGCCGGTGCTGGGCAACCTGGGCGATTTCACGGTCTCCGAAGGCAACCCGATCGCCTTCGTCGCAACGGCGACCGATGCCGACCTGCCGGCCCAGACACTGACCTACGCGCTGGTCGGCGACGTCCCCGCCGGCGCGACCCTGGACGCCAACACCGGGGCCTTTGCCTGGACCACCGACGAGGATGCCGGGATGTCGACCAACGTCATCAGCGTGCGCGTCTCGGACAACGGTCCCGGGAATCTGTCCGACACGAAGACGTTTACCGTCCTCATCCGTCCCCGCTTCAAGGTCGCGATCAACGAGATCATGTATCGGCCGCGGACGAACAACGCGGAATACATCGAGGTGGCCAACGCCTCCGCCCGGACCGCGTGGGACATCTCGGGGTATCGCCTCGAAGGCGACGAACTCACCTTCACCTTCCCGGCGAATACCGTGCTCGCGCCCGGCCAGCATCTTTGTGTGGTGCGGAACCTCGCGGTGTTCCGCGCGACCTACGGGGCCGCGCTGCCGGTGGCCGGCGTTTGGACCGGCATCCTCGGCAGCACCGGCGACCGGCTCCAGTTGTCGCCCGGGGACCCGACCGCCAACCCCGTCGCCCAGGTGCAGTTCCGCTCCACCCTGCCGTGGCCGGCCGTCGCGGCGGGCGGAGCCGCGCTCCAGCTGATTGACGGCCGCCGGGACAACTTCCGCGTGGGCAACTGGGCCGCGGCCCCCGCCTACGATGGTCCCCGTGAACTGGCGGTCATGACCAACCAGTGGCGCTACTACCAGGCCGGCCCACCGGACCCGGCGTGGAAGGAAAACGCGTTCAACGACGCCTCGTGGACCGTCGGCCGCGGCCTGTTCTTCGTCGAGACGGCCCAACTGCCTGCCCCCAAGACCACCCCGCTGACCTTGGGGCAATCGGGTTACTACTTCCGCACTAGGTTCACCCTGCCGTTCGTGCCGGCCGGGGCGACGCTCCAGCTGAATCATGTCGTCGATGACGGTGCGGTGTTTTACCTCAACGGCCGCGAACTTCACCGGTTCGGCTTCGGTCCCGACGTGGTCGTCCAGCACGATACCCCCTGCACGCTCGTGGCGGATGCCACCCTGGTCGGGCCGATCAGCTTGCCGGCGGCGCTGTTGCAAGCCGGCGAAAATGTCTTCGCCGTCGAGGCCCATCAGTCCGGCCCCGGCAGTTCCGACATCGTCTTCGGGGCGAGCCTCCGGCTGGAAGGCGGTTCCGTCCCGGGCCAGACGCCGGGCACGACCAACAATGTCGGCGCCAGCCTCGCTGCCTATCCGGCGCTCTACCTGAACGAGCTCCTGCCCAACAACACCGCCGGCCTGGCGGACAGCAAAGGTGAGCGTGAGCCGTGGGTGGAACTGCACAATGCCGGCCCCTACTCGGCGGACCTCACGGGCTGGGGGCTCACCGACAGCTACACCAACCTTGCCAAGTGGACCTTCCCGGCGGGCACGACCCTCGGGCCCGACCAATTCCTCGTGGTGTTCCTCGACGGGGAGATTGGCGACGCGACCGCGACCGAACTCCACACCGGATTCCGTGCCGTGGCCGCCAATGGCTCGCTGGCCCTTGTCCGGCCGCAGGGCGCCGCCCTGGCGGTGGTGGACTACCTGGACTACGCCACGGTCGCCGCCAACTCCTCGCTCGCTTCGCTGCCCGACGGTCAGCCGTTCGCCCGGGAAGTCACCACTTCGCCCACCCCGGGCGCCGACAACAATGGCACGCCGCCAAACCGCGCGCCGGTGCTCAACCCGATTGCGGCCCAAGGCGGTCCGGAAGGTGTGGAACTCACCTTCATCGCGACTGCGAGCGATCCCGACGCGGGCCAGGCGCTGGCCTTCTCGCTGGAAGGCGCGGTGCCGACCGGCGCGATCCTGACCCCCGCGGGCGTGTTTACCTGGACTCCGACCGAGGTGCAGGGACCGGGCAGCTATCCGATCACCGTGGTGGTTACCGACAACGGCAGCCCGGCGCTCAGCGCGCGGCAGACGGTGCAATTCACCATCACCGAAACCAACGCCGCCCCGATCCTGGACGTGACCACGGACAAGGTTCTGGCCGAAGGACAGGCCTTGAATGCCCAGTTCACCGCGACGGATTCCGACCTGCCGGTCAACACCCTGACGTATGCCCTGGTGGCCGCGCCGGAGGGCATGACCATCAATCCGGCGACCGGCGAAGTGAAGTGGACCCCGGGCGAAGCCCAAGGACCGGCCGCCTACACGGTCACCGTCCGCGTCACCGACAACGGCTCACCCGCGGCCAGCGTGGAACGGTCGTTCGAGCTGACGGTCACGGAAGTGAACGTCGCGCCAACCCTGGCCGGCCCGGGCTCGGCAACCATTCCGCCGCTCCAGCCGTGGATCGGCCAGTTCACCGGCGCGGATTCCGACCTGCCGGCCAACACCCTGACGTATGCCCTCGCGAACTCGCCCGGTGGCATGACCATCAACGCGGTCACCGGCGAGGTGACGTGGACTCCGCAGGCGATCCAAAGTCCGGGAACTTATCCGGTCACGGTGCGGGTTTCCGACGGGGCGAACCCGCCGGGCACCGCGGAACACAGCCTGACCCTGACGGTGGCGGACCTCTCGTCCGCGCCCACCCCGAAGCCGGAAGTCCGCGCCGACG
>JBIIUN010000492.1:0-3631 GCA_044339945.1 Kapaibacterium sp. (SeqCode) | reverse complement strand
AGGCGCCGGCGCCGGATTCGCAGTTCGCCAGCGCGAAAGGCCCCGGCAAGGCGTATTCGACGGAAGAGGCCGTGACGTTGGCCAACGGCAAGATCAAGGCCCGCGACTACGAAAACGGCCGGGCGATGTTCCATTCCACGGGTTGCGCCGCGTGCCATCGCTTCAATGGGGCCGGCGGCAGCGTCGGGCCCGATCTGACCGGCGTCGCCGCCCGTTACACGCTCCGCGACCTGCTCGAAAACATCATCGAACCGTCGAAGGTGATTTCCGACCAGTATGGCTCCGAGGAAGTGGTCCTGGCCGATGGGTCCAGCCTGGTCGGGCGCGCCTATGCGGAGAACGGCCGCTTGGTGGTCACAGCCGACCCGCGGAATCCGGATGAGGCGAGTTCCGTGGCCCTCGATCAGGTGAAGTCCCGCAAACCGTATCCGGTTTCGCTGATGCCGGCCGGTCTCGTCAATGGACTGAACGCCGACGAATTACTGAACCTGCTGGCCTATCTCCAGTCAGGTGGCGATCCGAAACACGCCGTGTTCCAGAAGTGAAGCCGGCGCAGGGCCGGCCTCGTTGTTTTGCTTCCTGAAGCCCGCTTACTTTGCCGGGCCGGGAGTCACGACCGGGGCCGGCTTGGCCGCGGATTCCTCGATGACGGGCTTCTGCTTGAACATTTGCCAGAAGAGCGGCAACCGGCGGACATCGAAGAAGGAGACGTAAGCCATGAATGACAGCAGCAGGACAGCGAAGACGGTCGTGGCATACTCCTGGAAGCGGACGCTCACTCGGCGGCGCAGGATGAGTTCGTAAAGGGCCATGGTGATGTGGCCGCCGTCCAGCACCGGGAGCGGCATGAGGTTCAGCAACGCGAGGTTGATGTTGAGCATCACCATGAAGCTCAGCGCGAGCCGATAGTCGGTCTGCACATCGACGGCGAGCTTGCCGAGGATTCCGGCGGGTCCGCTCATGTCCTTGGGGCTGACGCCGGTTTGTTTCGGGTGAAACAACGCCCAGAAGGTTTTGCCCATCATCCGCAGCACGCCCTCGATCTGGTCGCGCGGCGTCGGGCCCGGTCGCTGGATTTCGTAGTGGCCGCCGGCAAAACCGATGCCGATCCGGCCGCGCTTGGTTTCCGGGTCGAAGACGGGCGTGACCTGGAGCGTCTTCCGTTCGCCGGCCCGTTCGATGACGATTTCGCAGGCACGCCCCTGGCCGCGGTTCACGATTTCGCTGAGGTGCTCCTGATTCAGGACATAAATTCCGTCGAAGGAGAGGATCTTGTCGCCGCCCAGCAATCCGACCGCGGCGGCCGGCATGTTGGGCTGCACCAAGCCGATCACGGGGCGTTCCTGCGGTTCGAGGTCGAGCCACTTGAGTCCTAGAGCTTCCGAAGTTTTGGTGGGAATGCCGACCGTCAGTCGTTCGGCACCACGCTCCACGGTGACCGCGATCACGTTGGTCAGGGCGGTGACCACTTCGAGGTTGATCTCCTGCCAGGACTTCACCGGATGGCCATTGATCGCCACGATCCGGTCGCCGCTCCTGACCCCGAGCTTGCCCTCGACGGAGTCCGGTTCGACCCGCCCGATGACTGAGGGATTGACCAGCACCGGCAGGCCGATGGCCCAGACGATGGAGGCCAGCACGAGCGCGAACACCACATTCATGAACGGCCCGGCCACGGCCACGAGGATCTTGGTCACCGGCGAAATCGGCGCCAACGGGGCGTCCGACTTACCCTCGATGGCTTCCGACGTGATCATTTGGGGCAGCTTCACGAAGCCGCCGGCCGGAATCCAACGGAGTGCCCATTCCACGCCGTGCCGGTCGAGCCAACTGACTATCTTCGGGCCGAAACCGATGGAGAAGCCGTCGATCTTCATGCCGCGACGGCGGGCCATCCAGAAATGGCCGTATTCGTGGACGAAGATGCTCGCGCCGAACAGCACGAGCACGGCTACCCCGACGTATATCCAGTTGAGAACGGTCTCCATTTGCTAAGGGCAAGCTACGGTCGCCCGCCCGCTCTGGCAACGGACGAGGCGGGATGTTCAAAGGCGCCTCGCCTTTGGGGTTGCCGGAGAGCTGGCAAGTTTGGGTTCAGAGCGGGGTTGCCCGCAGCAGTTCCTCGGCGTGCCGGCGGGAGGCATCGGTGGCGCCTCCGAGCATGCGCGAGAGCTCCTCGATGCGCTGGGGCCGGTCCAGCAGGGCCATCCGTGATTCCGTTCGGCCGCCGATGACCAGTTTGGATACCACGTAGTGAGCGTCGGCCGCCGCGGCGACTGGCGCCAAGTGCGTGATGCACAGCACTTGGTGCTGCCGGGCGATCTGCCTCATCTTCAGGCCCACGGACCGCGCCGTTTCCCCGCCGACGTTGGCATCCACCTCATCAAAGACCAGCACCGGAACCTCGTCTTCAGCCGCCAAGACGGTCTTCAAGGCCAGCATGACCCGGGCGAGTTCGCCGCTCGAGGCAATCGCCCGGAGCGAGCGGGCGGGTTCGCCCGGATTGGGGGCAAACTGAAACTCGCACGCGTCGGCGCCGGTGGCCGTCACTTCCGCCAACGGAGCGAGGGTCACGGTGAAAGCACTCTGGGGAAAACCGAGCTGGGCTAGTTCCTTGGCGACGGCTTTTGCCAGTTTTGGGATCAGTTTCCGCCGCGCCGCCGACAGGATCTGCGCGGCCGTCGCCAGTTCGGAGTCGACTTGCCGCAACTCGTCGTTGAGCCGGGCGACTTCGGCATCCCTGCCTTCGAGCGCGCGCAGCTTGTTTTCGGCCTCTTCGCCGAAAGCCATGACGTCAGCCAAGGCAGGGCCGTATTTTCGCTTCAGGGTGTGAAGCAGGCTGAGCCGTTCCTCAAGTTCGCGCAGGCGTGCCGGATCGACGTCAACCTTGTCTGCGTAACGCGACAGGTCAGCCTGGAGGTCGCGCAGGAGCGAAACGGCCTGACCGTGGATTTCCAGGTAACCGGAGGCGTCCGGGTCGATACGGTGAAGTTCGTGGAGCACTCGGCCGACGGCCCCGAGCGGCGACATGGCGGCTTCGTCGCCGTCGCCCAATCCTGCCAGCGCCGCCTGGGCGAGTTCCAGCAGCCGGGCGGAATTGCTGGCCCGCTGGAAGTCGGCTTCGACGCGGGACTCTTCCTCCGGACTGAGGCGGGCTTCGGCAATTTCCCGGACCTGAAAGCGGAGCAGATCGATTTGTTGGGCGTAAGTGCGCTCGTCCACGATCAGGTCGGCCTTGGCGGACTCCAGTTCGCCCCGCCGGCGGAACAGTTCGGCGACGTCATTGAGCGCCGGCTTGAGCCCGCCGAATGCGTCCAGGATCGCGAGCTGTCGGGCGGGTTGCAGCAGGGACTGATGTTCGTGGGGGCCGTGGAGATCGACGAGCCATTCGCCGAGTTTCGCCAGCGTTGCCAGCGTGGTGGGCGAACCGTTGATGAACTGCCGATTGGTGCCGGCGACCGTGAATGACCGTTTGACCACCAATTGCCCGTCTTCGCTGGGTTCGAGCCCATGTTCGGAGAAGAAATCGGCCAGAGGGGCACGCAGCCCATGGATATCGAAGACCGCCTCGACCGTGCAGGAGTCAGCCCCGCTGCGGATGGCCGCGCGATCTGCCCGCTGGCCGAGAACT
>JBIIUN010000490.1:0-3636 GCA_044339945.1 Kapaibacterium sp. (SeqCode) | reverse complement strand
CGACCACACCGAGGAGCAGGAGGCGGAGCGATTTCATGGCGGAAAGGGGAGTGAACATGGGCGTCACGGGATCACGGCTTGTGGGCCAGTTCGGTCGGGAGTTCGGTTTCGGTCAACTTACGTTTCTCGGCGAGTGTCCGGCCGCGTTCCACGGCCCAGAACTCTTCGCCCAGTTTGAGGATCAGCCGGCTGTGCGACTGGAGGAAGGAATTGCCCGGGGCGGGCATGGGGCGGTAATCCACCAGCACGATCTTGCCGCCGGCGAGTTCGTCGCCGACGCGGTAACGGACCGTCTTCTGTGCAGCGAGGTCGCGGATGTGGATCTCCGGTTCGCCGTTCCATTCGGATAACGACACGACCCGAAAGACCTCCAAGCCCGGGGCCACGCCCGGCTTGGACGGCAGCGGCGCAGGCTGCCCTGGCTGGGCAGGCGCGGCGGGGCGCTTGATGTAGGGCCGCAGCAGGTCCCGGGTGACGATGGAATTGAGCAGGTGCCGCTCGGGCGATTCCAAGGTCAGGCTGGAAACAAGGTTCGTCCGCTCGACTTCCGGCGCCGGATCGATGACCAGCGTGAGGTAACGGAAGCGCACCCGCACTTTGCCGGGCGCCTCGCCGACGGACACCGTGAGGTTTTCCGTGCGGTGCAGCCACGGCGAGTGGTTGAGCAGGAACAGGAGGTTGATGACGTTCGTCAGCGGGCCATCACCCTGGACGTTCCAGCCCATTTCGCTCGCGCCGCGGAGCTTCCGAGGACCGACCGGCAACCGGGTAAAGTCGTTCTCCTCCAATCCGGCCAAGAGAATCTTCTGCGTCAAAATTTCGCCGGAACGGGCGCTGGCCTTGTCCACCGTGTCCGCAAACGCGGTCTTAGTGATCTGCTTCAGGCGATCTTCGGCCGCGAAGTAGTTCCGGCGCTCGACCTGCACCTTGCCCATCTTTTCCTTCACTAAGGCGATGCGTTTGTCGATTTCGCGGAGCGGCGCGAGGAAGACTCCCCTGACGCCGAAGGTCAGCGCAAACAAGCCGACGAGCCCGCCGACGGCCGCCACGAGCATTTTCTCCCGGCGGTTCATTGGACTCCTTTCCGCCACGCCGCCGTGTCCATCGAGACATCGTCGATGGGTCGCTGTGGCGGCTTCACCTTGTGCAGGTCAATCTTCAGCTTGGCGGGCACGCTGAGCTCGACGGTCGAGCGGAACTCGTAGCCAAAGCGGTCTGCGCCCGGCGTGATGGCGATGGGCTTCACCTCGTAGCCGGCCGCGACCAACTGCTTTTCCAGCCGGGCCAACGTCTCGCCGCTGCGCGCCTGGACCGACATGCGAATGATGTTCTGCCCACTCACCGCCAGCGAAGTGAGGTAAAGTTCCTCGCTCGCGGGCAGCACGGAGGTCAGGTAGGCGTAGTGTTCGAGCCAGTCCCGCTCGCCCTTGATCCAGTCCTCCACCACTGCGGTCTGCTGCAGCAGCTTGCGATAGACGGGCCGTTTCTTCTCGGCTTCCGCCAACTCCGTGCTGGCCGCGTTCAGCACCTCGGTGCGCCGGGTGACCAGCCACGTCCGCAGGCCCAAGACCGCCGTGCCGAGCACCGCCACCGCCGCGACGCTGGAAAGGATCCAGATCCGGCGCATGTCCCGCTGGACCGCGGGTTGCTTGGGGTTGAGGAAGTCGAAGGGCAGCCCAAGGCCATCGCCCATGCCGAGCGCCAAGCCGAGCGCCCCCATCGCACCGGCCGCAGCTTCCCGGGCGTCGGCCGGCAAGGCTAGCGCGGTCGCCGGGTCGAGCACCGTGCACGGCGTCGCCAGCCGCGGGGCCAGGGCGTTCGCCACCTCAGCCTCGTGCCCAGTCGCGCCGGTCACCACCACGTTGCCGACGGTCGGATTCGCCTCCAGGCCGCTGTAGCTGTGCAGGCTGCGCACCACCTCGATCACCGCCGCTGGCACGAAGCCCTGCTCTGCCGGCACGTCGGCGGCAACCCGCAGCGCGGCCCCGCGGCTGAAAAGCAGCGATTGCTGGGCAATGATGTCGATGGCCACTTCGTCCGGCCGGAGGGAAATCAGGGCAAAGGCCCCGTCACCGTCGGCCACCTTCGAGGCCTCCACGCAACGGGCATTGGCGTAGGGCAGCAGGCCCAGCGCCAGCAGCTTGAATCCCGCCGCCTCGGCGAGCTTCTGGTAGAATTCGACGACCTCCCGCTTCACCGCCGCGACCAGCACCTCCAACTTCGGCGCCGCGGGAGCGGCGGGAGCGGGCACGGAGCCATCCGGACCGTCGCGCGGTTCCACCCGTTCCGGCGGCGGCAGGATTTGGCGACGCACCTTGAAATCGATGACCGCCTCCTCCATGCGGAACGGCAGGTCCTTGCCGACCTGGAAGTGGACGATCGACGCCAACTCGGACTGCTTCTCGATCACCGGCACGGTGAGCGTCCGCAGCACGACCTTGGCCCGCGGGATGCCCATCACCGCCGCCGAGGGACGCACGCCGAGCTTGTTCAACGCCCGACTGATGGCCGGCCCGAGCACCCCGGGATCATTCCGGTCGGCATCGGCCGCCAGGTCCAGCGGGGCGGCCAGGACACGGCTGATCACCCCGCGGCCGTTCGACTGCACTACCCGCAGCGTCGTTCCCTCGACGTCGAGGGCGTTGATCTGCGAGGGCGTCTTCGGCCGGTGCTCCTTGCGGAGTCCCAGCCGTTGCAGGATCGGATCCAATGCCTGTGTGCGGTCAGCCATGCGTCTGCTTTCGGAACGGAGAATCGGTCGGCCGGGAATATGCCGTCTTCTCGGAAGACTTTTCCAGCGTCTCGGTCGTGAGTTTGAAGGGCAACCCCAGCCGGGTGATGTCCCTGAGGCTGGTGATGCGCGGTTCGGCATCCGCGACGTCGATGCTCACTTCCAGCACCCGGTAACGGCCCGAAGGCAATCCGTAGCCAATTACGTGAAAGCTGAACTGGTAGCTCTGGGCCGTGAGAAAAGGCGCGATGCGCTTGAAGGTCGCCACGTCCACGCCGCCGTCGGTCAGCAGCCACGCGGGGGTCGCCCGTTGTTCAGGCCGCAGCCCGGCGCGGGCCGACACGATGGTCTCCGCCAGCGCCAGCTCGATGCCCGGCAAGGTGGCCAGGACAATGGCGCTCGCGGTATTGACGTTAATGAGCCCCTCGCGGTGACCGGTCCAGTCGGTCGCGAACAGGTCCAGCACCTTGGGCAGCTCTTCCTTGGTGATGCCCGAGGCCACTTCCACTTCCTGCCCCTGCTCGTTCTTCACCTTGGCCGTGGCTTCGAGGACCTCCGCCGGATGGCCCAGCTTCAGCTTGGCAGCGCGGATCGCCGCCACGTAGTTCGTGAAGGCCGGCGGCAGTTCGCTGACGCCGGCGGGCAATACCTCCACCGGGTTGTTGAGGTCCACCTTCAGCTTCCCGGCCGCGGTGCGTTCCGGGTCATAGGCGGCCACCGTGAAATACTGCGCCATGCCGTGATCCAGCCGCCCGTCGCGATTGTCGGGCGGAAAAACCTCGTCGCCGTCGTCCTCGTTCGGGTCCAGCCGGCCGTTCCGGTTCGCGTCCTCACCGAACAGTAGCGGCCAGGTGAAGCCCGGCACGCGGAGCAATTCATCCAGCGAAGCCAGCGGCCCGCGCGGA
>JBIIUN010000489.1:0-3661 GCA_044339945.1 Kapaibacterium sp. (SeqCode) | reverse complement strand
AGGTGCTCCGCGCGCAGCTCGGTGCCGATCCACGGGTCACGCTCTACGGCGAGGACATCGAGGACCCCAAGGGCGATGTCTTCGGACTGACCCGTAGCCTCACACGGGCCTTCCCGACTCAGGTCAAGAACTCCGCGCTCACCGAGTCCACGATCGTCGGTGTCAGCATCGGCCGCGCGCTCGCCGGTGGCCGCCCGGTCGCCTTCATCCAGTTCGCCGACTTCGTGCCGCTGGCGTTCAACCAGATCGCGGCCGAGCTGGGTTCCATCTTCTGGCGCACCGAGGGCGGCTGGCGCTGCCCGGTCATCATCATTGCGCCGTGCGGCGGCTATCGGCCCGGTCTGGGGCCATTCCACGCGCAGACCTTCGAGAGCGTGCTGGCCCACGTGCCGGGCATCGACGTGGTGATGCCGAGTTCCGCCGCCGACGCCGCGGCCCTGTTGAACGCCGCGTTCGCCAACCAGGCTTCCGGCCGGCCCACCGTCTTCCTCTACCCGAAGGTCTGCCTCAACGACCCCGCCGTCTCCGCGCCCGCCGCCGCGCTCAGCGAGCTGCTGCAGCCGGGCTCGGCCCGGTTCGTGACCCGCGGTGATGACCTCACGCTCGTCACCTGGGGCGGGACCACGCCGCTTTGCCTCAAGGCCGTCCGCGCCCTCGAGGCCGCCGGCCTGGGCGTGGATCTGATCGATCTCCGTTCGCTCAGCCCGTGGGACCAGGATGCCGTCTGCGTCAGCGCCGCCCGCACCGGCCGGCTGGTCGTCGTGCATGAAGACAACCTCACCTGCGGCTTCGGCGCCGAGGTGCTCGCGGTCGTCGCCGAACGCGTCGAGACGCCCGTGAAGGCCCGTCGGGTCACCCGGCCCGACACCTACGTTCCCTGCAATTACGTCAACCAGCTCGAAGTCCTGCCCAGCCTCCGACGCATCCTCGAAACCTGCGCCTCGCTCTGCGACGCCGACTTGACATGGGAGGGTGATGGACCCACCGCCGACGGCCTGACGGTCCTCGAAGCCGTCGGTTCCAGCCCGGCCGACCAGAACGTGTCGGTCATCGAATGGAAGGTCCGCAGCGGCGACACGATTCAGGCAGGCGACCTGATCGCCGATTGCGAGGCCGACAAGGCGACCTTCGAATTGCGCGCCCCGGTCGGCGGCGTGATCACCGAATTGCTGCCCGTCGACGAAAAGGTCCCCGTCGGCAGCGCCTTGGCCAAGATTGCCACGGTCAAATCCGTCGCGGCGCTGCCCAAGCGGGTCCCGCCCGAGCTGAAGCCCACGGTCCACCGTAGGCCCGGCTGCCAGCCTGCCCGCGTGGTGGTTTCGCCGGTCGTCCCCGCTACCCAAACCGCCGGGCTGCCTACCCTCCGTCGGGCCGTCGCCGTATCTGCGATCACCGCCGCTCCGGCCAGCCGCATCGTCACCAATGAAGAGTTGGTCCGCCGCTTTCCCGGTCGCATCGCCGCCGACATTGCACAACGCACCGGCATCGAATCGCGCCCGCTGCTGGCCGAGGGCGAAACCGTGCTCACGCTGGCGACCCGGGCCGCCAAGGCCGCCCTCCAGCAAGGCGGCCTGACTCTCGCCGACCTCGACGCCATCTACGTCAGCACCAGTTCGCCGCTGTCGCTGAGCCCGAGCATGGCCTGCCTGCTGCATCATCAACTCAGTCTCGACGGCCCGGCCAAGGACCTGCCCGCCAGCGACATCCTCGCCGCCTGCACCGGCTATCTCTACGCGCTCCAGTCCGCCTTCGACTTCTGCCAGTCGAAGCCTGACGCGAACATCCTCGTCGTCACGGCCGAGGCGATGAGCACCTTCACCGACCCGGACGACTTCGACACGGCCATCGTCTTCGCCGACGCGGCGACCGCCACGCTGGTGCACGGCACCGGGTCGGCGAAGTTCGGCGCCGCCCGCGCGCTCCTGCACCGCCCGGTGCTCAGCGCCCGCGGCGAAGACGGCACGATCCTGCATCACGGCCGGCGGGAAGATCCGCACGTGAACATGGATGGCCTGAAGGTGTTCCCGATGGCCGTGCGGCAGATGATGTCGTTGCTCGAACGCGCCTGCGCCGAGAGCGAGATCAAGGTCGGCGACCTCGATCACATCGTGCCGCACCAGGCCAATGGTCGGATCCTCGAAGCCGTCGCCACGCGGCTCAAGCAGCCGCCCGGCCGCCTGGTGAATCGCGTGAAGCACGCCGGCAACACCAGCAGCAGCACCATCCCGCTCGTGCTCGCGGAACTGCTGCGGGAACAGCCGACCGGCAAGGCCGGCCTCTGCGCCTTCGGCGGCGGCTTCACGTTTGGCGCAGCGGTGCTGGAGTTCGCCTGACCCGGTAGAACTCACGCAGAGCCGCAACGGCGCAAAGCCCGGGAGCGCGGCTCTCTGAGCCGCCGCAGGCAATTCTCCAATCTCTGGGTTCAGAAGTAACCCGACTCGCGGCTCACAGAGCCGCGCTCCTGACTTCTTCGCGCCTCCGCGCCTTCGCGCCTTCGCGTGAATCACGCGACCGACCTTTCCGCGTGACTCTGCTTTCCGACGACAAACACTCGGCGCCGTCATCCCATGAGCCGTTTGTTCGTCCTGTTTGCCACGCTGGCCGTCACCTTGGGCGCCCTCGCCCAGTCCGCCTCCGACCAGCACGTCGTCTTCGACAACAGCCTGGCGGACGGCGGCTACTACTACAGCGACTCGCACGTCGTCGCGCCGAGTCGGCTGGAACTCTTCAAAGGCAAATTCCCGGTGGAAGCAAAACGGTTCGTCAGCCCGCCGAACGGCCTCCGCCTCAAGTGGCGTTCCGCGCCCGGCGGCGACTGGCGGATGACGTTGAAGGTGCCGGCCCGTTACGCGCGCAAGTTTGAGTTCCAAGGCGACACGCTGTCGTTCTGGTGTTTCGCCGACACCGAGCTGACCGAGACCAATTCACCGCGCATCTCGCTTCAGGATTCCGCCGGCGTGGGCGCTCCGACCATCGCGTTGGTGCGCGGCACCAACCGCCTCGCCCCGGGCAACTGGACCAACGTCCGCCTGCCGTTCGCGGACTTCACGATGATGTTCAACGGCACCGACGACACGAAGTTCGATCCGCGCCGGCTGGCCAGCATCAACTTCGTCCAGGGACTCGACGACGGCCGCGATCACACGCTGTTCCTCGACGACTTTCAGGTCATCGACAGCAAAGCCGGCACCACCGCACCGCCGACACCCGCCCGGTTCAAAGTGCAGGCGCAAGAACGGCACTTCGACCTAACCTGGGACGCGGTGCCGGCCCCCGACATAGTGAGCTACCGGATCCACCGCTCGCTGAACGGCCGCGACTTCACCCCCGTCGCCACGCGGCCGGCGAACTATACCCGCGCCGTGGACTGGATCGGCCACGCCGGCAAAACCGCAAGCTACCGCGTGAGTGCCGTGGACATCACCGGGAAGGAATCCCCCCTGTCGTCCGACGCCAGCGGACAGACCCGGAAGTTCAACGACGCCGAGCTGCTGGACATGGTTCAGGCCGGCTGCTTTCGCTACTACTGGGAGTTGGCGCATCCCGTCGCCGGACTCGCCCCGGAGATCGTGCCTGGCGACCGCAACCTCATCGCCACCGGCGGCAACGGCTTCGGCCTCATGGCGCTCACCGTCGCAACCGAACGCGGTTTCGTGACCCG
>JBIIUN010000488.1:0-3664 GCA_044339945.1 Kapaibacterium sp. (SeqCode) | reverse complement strand
TGCAGAGCTATCGCTACGGCGGCTGGGCGCTCTACACCGACGAGGGCAGCACCGGGATCGTCGTCGAGAACAACGTCGCCTACCGATGCAAGGACGCCGGCTTCCACCAGCATTACGGGCGTGACAACGTGATCCGGAACAACCTCCTCGCATGGAACGAAAACCATTCCGTGATGCGCACCCGGGCGGAGGAGCATCGGTCGTTCTGGTTCACCAACAACGTCATCATCACGCGATCCGGCACCTTGCTCGGCAGCAACTGGGGCGGCACCACGAACCAGTTCTGGAGCGACGCTAACGTGTGGTTCGATGCCCGGATCGGTAGCGACGCCGCGAAATACCAATTTGCGGGCAAACCTTGGGCGGCGTGGCAGGCGCGCGGACTGGACCCGCACTCGGTCATCGCCGATCCGCTGCTGGTGGACGAAAAACGCCCCGAACTGGGGCTCCGGAAAAAATCCCCGGCGTTCAAGCTGGGCTACCGGCAGATTGACCTGAGCACCCTCGGGCCGAGGAAACCGGCCCAACGGAAGTGAAGGGACCCAGCGGGCGCGTTACGGTTCCCGCTTCAGCTCCGACAGCAGGAACTTCCGGCGGTTCTTCAACTGCCCGCGGAACGACTCGATGTTGCCCTTGAACTCCGCGAGCGGCCCCGACGGGTCGGCGTGGGTCAGCTGGGCGCGATAGCGGACCTCCGGTTCGAGGCGGCGCTCCAGCGCGTTGATCGCCGGCAGGAAATCCTTCTCGGTGAACACCGTGTCCAAAACGACCCGCAGGCGGGCCAGGAACTGTTTCCGGAACTCGGGATTCGCCAGCAACGGTCCTGAGAAATACCCCGGTGGCCGTTCCCAGCCGCCGAAGCCGAAATTCATCTGCCGACCGGGTCCGGAGCTGCCCCCTTGGTTGGCGCCGTAGTTCAACGGCATCGTATACCAGTCGTAGTCGGACGAGGCGCCGTCGAAGTCACCCCAGGTCTTGTCGAGATCCCATTGGACGATCTCCCATTTCCCATCCTTACCCGGGGCGTGATAGGCGAAGTAGTTGTTGAAGAAGCCGTCCCAGTTCTGGATGCACATGCTGCCGGCGTAGCAGTTCGCAAAGGTCTCGACGTTGAAGTTCTGCTGGATGAACTGCCACTGCGCGTCGCCGCGGTTCCGGTTCAGCCCGTTGATGGCCGCCAGCAAGTCTTTGTGGCCGGTGGCCGGATTGTTCTTCTTTTCGTGCTGGCCGACGATGCCTTGGCCATACCAGAGCAACTTGTAGAAGTTGCCGTCGGGATCCCGGCCCACCCGCCGGAGGAACGACGAGTTGGCCTGCTCAACCATCAGGAAATACCCCTTCGTCTGGCCGTTGTAGCTGACCCGCGCGAAGTCCGTATTCGGGGCGGGGGCGCCCAGGCGGCGAAACAGTTCGTAACCCAGCGCTTCGCTGAGCGCCCAGCGCGGCTCGCCTTCGAAGAGCACGTTCCACGTCGTCGCCTCGGCCAAGGGCGCGTCCTTCGTGAGCCTGACTTTCCAGCCGCCCTGCCGGGGCGTGATGCGAATGTGGTCAAACGTCTGGGCCGGACCGTTGGTGGGCAGATAGAGCACGGCGGATTCGCCGCGCGTTGGGGTCGGCCCGCCAGCGCCGCCGCCCCAACGGGTCCGCAGGGAACTGCCGCGGGCTTCCCGGCCGCCGAGCGTGACCAAGTGCAGCTGCGGCACGGTGGCCCGGTTGGTGTTCGCCGCGACGAAGGCGGAGAACGTTGGCCGCAGTTCGTTCGGTGACGGGGCGACGCGGACGGCCCCCGCCGCGTCCGTCGCCTCGACGACAAATCGCAGCAACCGGCCGGCGGGTTGCGCCGGGATGCTGCCGGTGAAGGTGCCGCGCTGCGCGTCGCCTGCGGTCCTTTCCAGGGCAATCGTTTGTTCGGCGACCTTGGGGTCCCGGTCGATCGAGCGGTAACGCACGGTTACGGACTTCAGGCCGTCCGAGTCAGCCAGCTTGGCCGTGACGACAAGGGGTTTCCCAGGTGCGGCTGCACTCCAGGTCACCGACTCGACCAAGGGCGGAAGGTTGGCGGAAAAGGCGGAGTTGGTCCGGCCGGGCGTGCCAGCGGGGCTCCTGAACGGGGGCAGGGCAGACGCCGCCCAGTTGCCGGGTTCCTCGCTGGGAGCCGAAGGCGAAATCCGCTCCAGCGTCGCGCCGGTGCCATCGGCCGCGACGGGCCAAGGATCGCGATCGGCGAACTTCACGGAATCCGCCGGCTTGCCGGTGGGGTCGGCGAGTTCGATCCGTTCCCCGCCGTGTTTCAGCCGGCCTTCGAAGACTCCGACGGGAGTGACATTCGTGTAGGTCGCGGAAAAGGCGGTGAGGTCGCGACAAACAACCGCGAGTCCGCCCGGAGGCAGGTCGCCGGCCTTGAAGGTGAAAGTGACGCCCTTGGTTAATGACCAGCCGGCGAGGTCAACGGGCTTCGTTCCCCGGTTGAGCACTTCGATGAACTGGAGCTCATCCCGGTCATCGGGTGGGTGATACATCACCTCGTTGATGATCACGTCGGCCGCTGCGAGGCGCAGGCTCAGGAGGGCCAGGGCGGCGGCCAGAAAAAGGAGACGCATGAGCTTAGGGTCCGGCGGGTTTGGCTGGGGCGTTGCGCCAGGCTTCGGTCACGGCCCAGAGATTGACGGGGGCGACGGCCTGGCCGTCCTTCAGGAAGCGGGCGCTGCCGTCGGCAAAGGCATAGTTGGAACCGCCGCCGGCGCCGCTGGTCTTGTGGCGGGCCATGTCGATCTGTTCCACGTCGTTGCCCAAGGTTCCTTGGCTGAAATCCATGTGGACGTGCCGGGAACCGGTCTTCTTTTCGCCGAAAACAATCGTTTCGCTGGGCTGGGGAATGGAGGTGTCCTTCATGCCCAAGGGCCAGAGCCACAGCTTGAACTTCCTGTAATCGTTGGTGGAGAGATTGGACTCGAACCAGTCGTTGAAGCCGTTGATGACGTAGCTCCGCATCGCTTCGGCCTTGAGTTCCGGCGGCAGTCCGGGGGGTGTAAAGCCGGCCTTGTCGCTCGGGCATTTCAGCACTTCGGGCAGCTTGTAATAGTTGAGCAAGGCGACGGGCCAGGCCTCCTCCCGCTCGCGGCGGGCCGGATAATGGCCGTCGTTGTCGCCGGCATACAGGTTCAGCGCGATTCCGAGCTGGCGGATGTTGTTCAGGCACTTGACCGAATTGCCCCGCGCCTTCGCGCCGCTCAGGGCCGGCATCAGGAGTCCGGCCAAGATCGCGATGATGGCGATGACGACCAGCAGTTCGACGAGGGTGAAGGCGCCCCGTGGGCGGGCAGGTGGGCGGGGGCAGGCGGGCAGCGTCATGGCGAAATCAGGTCTTTGACCGGTTCAACGGCGAAAGCGCACGAATAGTTTGCGCTTTCCGTTAGGTTAGACCCGGCGGGCTGTCCAAAAGTTTCAGCGGGCAAAGACTCCTGCCATCGACCGGAGCGGCGACGGGGCGTTCAAGCTCGACCGCCTCGCTCATTCGCGGGCCGTGGCCAGGGCACGACGGCAGGGCCGGGCCGGGCACCGGGAGATCGCGGGCGAACCGGGCTCGCAGGTGACGACCGCCTCGTGGCAGAACAGGCTGATCCACTCGCGGGCCTCCAAACGGTCGGAGCGGGTGCCTCCGCGG
>JBIIUN010000487.1:0-3684 GCA_044339945.1 Kapaibacterium sp. (SeqCode) | reverse complement strand
ACCGCGGCGCAACCGATGGGCGCCGGCTCGCCCGCCACCAACCGGCAGACAAAGAAACGAAGATGCACCCGCTTGCCGGGATAATCGTGGACTACCTCCTCGAACAGCCGGCCGACGGACACGCGGACGCCCAACTCCTCGTCCAATTCACGTTCCAGGCAGGCTTCCCACGTTTCGCCCGGCTCCCGTTTGCCGCCGGGAAATTCCCAGAGGCCGGCGAGGTGCGAACCCTCGGGGCGTTGCGTGATCAGCAGCCGGCCGTCGCGAAAGACCAGGCCGGCGGAGACTTCGATGACCGGCGGCTTCACCGGCCGACGGACTTGTAGATGAAGCCGAGCTGTTCCATCTCGGCGGGGTCGAGGAGATTGCGGCCGTCGAAAACGATCGGGGTGGCCATCGCCTTGCGGATGCGCGGCAAGTCCAGCTTCGTGAACTGCGGCCATTCCGTCGCGATCACCAGCGCGTCGCAGCCCTCGGCCACGGCATTCATGTCGTCCACGTAGGCGAATTGCTCCGTCGCCGGCAGAATTGCCCGGGCCTTGCCCATCGCCTCCGGGTCGAAGACGCGCAGCTTCGCGCCTTCCTTGAGCAAGCGCTGACACAGGTCGATCGCCGGCGACTGGCGGACGTCGTCCGTGTTCTGCTTGAAGGCCAGGCCCAGCACGCCGATGCGCTTGTCCCGCAGCACCCAGAGCGTGTCGGTGATCTTCTTCACGAACCGGGTCATCTGCTCGGAGTTGATGCGCTGGACTTCCTTCAGCAACCGGAAGTCGTAGCCGAGCTGCTCGCTGATGTGGATGAAGGCCGACAGGTCCTTCGGAAAACAGGAGCCGCCGAAGCCCAGGCCGGCGTTCAAGAAGCGGGTGCCGATGCGCGCGTCGAGGCCCATGCCGCGGGTGACTTCCTGCACGTTGGCGCCGCTGGCCTCGCAGATGGCGGACAGGGCATTGGCGTAGCTGATCTTGAGCGCGAGGAAGGAGTTCGCTGCGTGCTTGATGAGCTCGGCCGAGTTGGTGTCGGTGACGATGATCGGCGCGTTGAAGGGCGTGTAGACGTCCCGCATGGCCGCCACGGGCCGCTGGCTGGCCACGCCGATGACGACGCGGTCGGGCTTCATCAGGTCGTCCACCGCGAACCCCTCGCGCAGGAACTCGGGGTTGCTCACCACGTCGAACTCGACCTTGGTCTTCGCGTAGCGCCGGATAGTCTCGGTCACCTTCTCGGCCGTCTTCACCGGCACCGTGCTCTTGTCCACGATGATGCGGTAGCCCGTCAGGCTGCCGGCGATCTCGCGGGCGACGCCCTCGATGTAACTGAGGTCCACCGAGCCGTCATTCTGGGGCGGGGTGGGCACCGCGATGAAGATGACCTCGGACTTGGCCACGCCCTCCTCGGTGGAGGCCGTGAAGTGCAAGCGGCCGGCGGCGACGTTGCGTTTGACCAGTTCCTCCAGCCCCGGTTCGTAGATCGGGATGCCGCCGGCCTGGAGCAGCGCCACCTTCTCCGCGTTGTTGTCCACGCAGTAGACTGTGTGCCCTACCTCGGCAAAACACGCCCCCGTCACCAAGCCCACATAGCCCGTCCCGATGATCGCAAGTTTCATAGGTGCAGAATGCAAAACGCCCGCGGTCAGGAAAGACCGCGGGCGCAGAAAAGCAAAAGTTACTTGGCCGCCGGGGGCGTCAGGACGTTCACGGCATTGGTCAGCACCGCGGGCTTGTCGAGCTCGGGGTGGGCCGTGAGCAACTGCGAACGCGCCATCATCGCGCTCTGCAACGCCACCATGCTGGACTGGCCCTTGCCGATTTCGTCGTAGAGGGCCAGGGCTTCCTTGAACTGTCCGGCCGCCTCGTGCAGGCGAGCCTTGGCCAGCTTGGCATGGGCCGCGGCGGGCTCGTCCTTGAACGCAGTGATTACCCGCTGATACGAGGCCATGGCCTCGGCGGATTTGTTCTCCGCGTCGAGCGAGGCGGCGATGCCCAGCGCGGACGTGCTGGCAAAGAAACCTTCCGGCGCCTCGCGTTCCACCTGTTCGAACTGCGCGCGCGCCTCGGCATGCTTGCCGTCGGCATACAGGCGGCCCGCGGCCAGGAAACGCGCCCGGCCGGCGGCGGCCCGACCGGCGTTGTCGTCGGCCAGCTTCAGCAGGTCGGCGGCTTTCGGCGGCGTCGCGGCATCGGCGCCGCGGGTGGGCGGCGTGAGCTCCAGCAACGCCGTATTCGCGGCGATCTCCGCCTGCTGCCGGTTGTGGCGCACCACCATCGAGCCGATTACGACCACGCAGACGACGGCCACGCCGATCAGCAGCGGCTTGCGGTTCAATTCAAGCCAGGTCAGCAGGTCAACTTGGGGACCATCCTGCTCGGGCGCGGGCCCCGGGGCGGCGGATGGCGTCGTAGGCGACGTCGGTAAACTCATAAAAAGTGCGCCGGATAGTTCGGGCGAAGCCCCAAAAAACAAGCCCCATTTCCCGACCGCTCACCGGGGCAGGCCGGCACTGCCAGCCGTAGGCGAACACTTCGCGGGGCCAATCTCTCCGATGCCGGCGCGCCCAGGCCCCTCAGTCGGTGCCGGCGGGCACCGCCATCTCGACCGACCTTCCGAAAGCCTCATTGAAGCGATTGTTCCGTGCGGCAGCGGCGCGCAACGGCCCAAAGTTTTCCCGAATTAGTTGGCAATGCTCCCCCGTCGGGCGCGCTGTAGAGGGTGCAAGTCATGATTCGGCCCAAACGTTTCCCTTGGTTCTGCCTAGCCATCGTCCTTCTAGGGGCCGATATCCGGGCTCTGGCCCAACTGCGGATCGCCGATATCCGGCGTGAGGCCGACGGCACGGTGCGACTGCGGGTCGCCACCCAGACCAACGCCTACTACCTACTCCAGCGAACCGCGAACCTGCCCGGGCCCAACGAATCCGTCGCGGCGCAACTGGGTGCGGCCGGTGAAATCTCCTTCGCCGACACCAATGCCCCGGCGAGCACCGGCTTCTACCGGGTCCGGGAAGTGCCGCGCGACCAAGCCGAGGACACCGACGGCGACGGCATTGATGACGTTCACGAGCTGGAACATCCGGCGATCCTGAACCCGCTGACCGCAGCCGACGCCGCGGCCGATCCCGACCGCAACGGCCAGTCGCACCTCCAAGAATACCTCGCCGAAAGGACCCTGACGACGCTTGCGGGCAGTTCCCCGGCCGCCGGCGAATCCGAGGTTTCGGTGACCCGCGAGACGGTGCTCCGCTTTTCGCAGCCCCTCGCCGCCGGCACGGTGCTAGACACGACCCGGCTCTTCGCCAGCTACGGCGGCCGCAAGTTGCTCAGCCGCGCCGAACTCTCCGCCGACCGGCAGCACGCCACGCTGTTCTACCTGGAAAACTTGCCGGCCAGCGCGCGCATCCGGGTCTCCCTCGATGGCACCGGCCTCAAGGATTCCCGTGGCCGGGACGTGGATGCCGACGCGGATGGTCAGCCCGGCGGCGTCGGCTTCGTGGATTTCGACACGCTCGGCAACACTCCGCTGTTCGGCACCGCGGTCATCGGCCATGTCTTTGCCAGCGAACCGCAGCCCAACGGACTGGGCGGTTTCCTGAACCGCCCGCTCGCCGGCGTCACGATCTCCGTGGACGGCGCGGAGGAAACGGTCCGCACCACGACCGATGCCCAGGGCTTCTTCAAGCTGTCGCCCGCG
>JBIIUN010000486.1:0-3699 GCA_044339945.1 Kapaibacterium sp. (SeqCode) | reverse complement strand
CGACGCCCTGGCCGTGCTATCGCTGGCGCCGGATGGCGTCGCGTTTGCCCGGCCGGTCCGGGTCGAGTTTCCGTTGGATCGCCGGGCCACGCCGGGCGAGTTGCTGCCCCTGTTCGTTGAGCGGATCGGGGTCGCCGGCGCAAGCTGGGTGGCTGCGGACCTTGCCGCCGTGGTGCTGGCCGATGGCTTCACCGCCGCCGCGGAACTGCCGCACTTCTCCCGCTGGTCCGTGCTGCGACCGCGACCTTTGCTGCCGGTGGCCCCGGTGGCGCCGACGGTGACGAGCGTGGAACCGGCGTCCCTGCGCGAAGGGGAACTGCGCCCGCTGCTCCTGCGCGGCAGCGATTTCAATAACGTGACGCGGGTCGAAATCTTCGACGGCTCGCTCCTGGCTCTGGCCCCCACGCCCCTGATGGAAGTCCGCCAATTCGCCTACGAACCGGCGACGCCCGGCGAGTTTGGCGTGCTGGTGAAGTCGTTGCCGAACCCGCGCCAACCAGGCTTCACCAACCTGACCTACCGGCTACGGCTGACGGTGCGGACGGGAGTGTTCCGCGACGTGCCCATCACCGTGACGGGACTCGACGAATTTGTCCTCGCTCCCGGCCAGTCATTCACGATCCCGGCGAATCCGGTGACGAACCGGGCCACGTTCTCCCGGATCGAAATCGGGGCCGGTGCGCACCTCGCAACCTTGGCCCGTGTGCTAGCGTGGCAGGCGACCGACTCGGTGGAACTCCGCGGCACGGTAACCGCCGCCGGCCCCGCCGGGCCGGCAGCGCAGGTCGCGCAACCCGGCGCCATGCCGGAACCCGACCGTTCGCGCACCGGGGCAGGGGATGGTCGCCCGGCGGTGGTGGGAGCGGTTCCACCGGGACTTCGCCCGGACGGCCAGCCGCTGCGCACGGTTAACCTCAACGATTACCTGCCCGGTGCGTTCGGCCGGATTTTCGGTCTCGCGGGTGCCAACGGCGCGGCGGGTGAGAATGAAGCCGGCGAGCTGGAAGCCTACGGCGAAGGGATGTATGCGCTCTTCGGTAGGCAACTGAGCGCCCTCCGGGCGCAATCGTCGCTGGGCGTCTATGACCTCGGGCGCGATTTGGCGGAGGATCTGGTCTCTGATCATCCGGAGGGACGGAAAGGGCACCAAGGCGTGCCGGGCGGCCTGGTAATTCGCGCGCCCCGGTCCGGCTTCTTCGCCGGCCAACGGCAGATTGCGCCCGGTGGCGGTGGCGGGGGTGGAGGCGGCTCGTTCCGGGTCGGTGACCTGGACCGGAACCGCGAATTCATCGTCGGACTCGGCGGCGGCGCGGGCGGTGGTGGCGGCGGCGCAATCAGCCTGGTGGCCGGCGAAGCGGTGACCGTCGGAACCAACGCCGTGGTGGACACCTCCGGCGGCAACGGCGGCAACGGTGGCCAACCCGTGGGGCACAACTACACCGAGAACCCCGGCATTCCCCGCAGCCGCGGCGGCGGCGGGGGACCGGGCGGCGCAGGAACCATCCACGTCTTGGCCGGCGAACGACTGGTGGCTGAGCCCGGCGTGTGGCCGCTCCGGCATCGCGCCGGGGAGTGGGGCGAGGGCGGTTTCCTGATGACGGTGCAATCGCATGACCTGGCGTCGCCGCCGTCCTGGCGGGTGCCGATCCCGGAACTGCCGTCGTCGGCGCAGGGCGAATTGGCCGGACCGGACTTCTCGGCCATCAACCTCGGCTTGCGCACTGGCATCCAGTTAAACCGCCGGGTTGAGGCCCGGGCGTTGAACTCGCGTGAACAGGAAGTGTCGGTCCGCATCTTCAACCGCCTGGGCATCCGCACCAACTTCGTGCGGGGCGTCAGCGCGGGCAGCCGGACCGTGCGGTTCGTGCTCGCGCCCGGCACCAACCGGGTGGTCATCACCTCGCTCGCGGACCACGGCGTGCTGAACCGGGAGATCGTAGTCCTTGATTCCCCGAACGCTGACGGCGACTGCCTGACCGATGCCGAGGAGGCGGTGCTGGGCTTCGATCCGAATGCCCGCGACACCGACGGCGACGGCATTGATGACTGTGACGAGTTTCTGGCAGGAGGCAGCGCGGTGCCGGGCGATGAGGACCATGACGGTGTGCCCACTGTGACGGAGTTGGCCGAGGGGTCCGACCCGAATGACATCTCCAGCACGCCGTGGAACGCCAATCTCGGCACCGGCGCGCGCCGGGGAATCATCGTGGCGACTCCCCACACTCCCCGCGTCATCCGGCCGCAGTTTACCGGCGCCCAAGCCGTTGGGGCGGCGGTCACCGGCTCGTTGCCGCAGGATGTGCGGGTGATCCGGCCGGGATTTGGCACCACAGCGGGGTTGCTGCCGGTGGCCGTTGCGAACCCGCAAACGCCGCGGGTCATCCGACCGGGCTTCGGCACCGGCAGCGGATCGCCGGTCGCCGTGGCGACTCCTCACCGGTTGCCGGTGGTCCGACCGGCCTTTGGCCTCGCGGCCGGAGTTCCTCCCGGGCCGATGGTCGCCGATCCCCAGGCAGTCTTCGTCCGGCGCCAATGAGTGCCCCGACGTTCCCTTTCCGTAACCTCAATCATTCATCCATGAAGCTGTTCCCTCTGCTCGTTGTCCTGTTCTCCGCCGGCGTGGCCAGTCTTGCCGTGCGGGCCCAAAACCAGTTCTTCCAATCCGGCAGCACCGGGGCGGACGGAGCGTTTGCGCCAACCACGAACAACACCAACGTCCTTCTGCCGCCCGATGGCCGCCTCAACTTTACCACGGTGAATATTCCCATCGGTGTCACCGTGCGGTTCATCCGCAACGCCGCCAACACGCCGGTTTACTTGCTGGCGACCGGCGCGATCAACATCGCGGGAATCATCCGCGTGGACGGCGAATTGGGCACGGCAACGACCGGAGGGAGAGGCGGTCCGGGAGGCTTCGACGGCGGTTTGGCCGGCATCGCCGGCAGCATTCCTGGCGACGGGTTGGGACCGGGGGCGGGACGGGGTGCGTTGGTGTCCACCAATTCGGGCCGCGGAATCTACGGGGTGAACTTGGGCACCAACCATCCCGCCCTCCAGCGGCGCATCCGACCGGGGGCTGACGGAAGCGTGTATGGCAGTCAGTTGTTGCTGCCGCTCGTGGGCGGTTCCGGCGGCGGTGGTCTTCCCGGCTTGGGCGGTGGGGGGGGCGGCGGAGCAATTCTCATCGCCTCGAGTCTGGCCATCACCAATACCGGAGCCGTGTCCGCCCGAGGGGCTGGCGGCGGTGACCACTGCGGCTCGGGCGGCGCGATCCGTTTGGTGGCACCCCTGATTGCCGGAACCGGCGGCCTAGATGTCGGCGGCGGGAGCGCCATGGAGAATGCAGGTCGCATCCGGTGCGACCTGATCGAGCGCCAGCAGTTCGGACTGACCTTTGCCCCGGCGAGCGCGCCCGTCACCGCCAGCGAAGCCTTCATGGTCACCTTTCCGCCGAACATTCCCAGCCTGCGCCTGATCAGCGTGGCCGGCGTGCCGGTGCCGCCCGATGCGCCGGCCGGCTTCACCGTGACCCTGCCGTTCAACGCGCCGGCCGTGCAGCCCATCGTGCTGGAAGCGTCTGATTTCGGGGTGGAAGTGCCCGTGTCCGTGCGCCTGACTCCGGCGAGTGGCAATGCCCCGCCCCCAATTCCCGCGACCATCAACAACGTCGCCGCAGGTTCGGCCCAAATCACCGTCAAT
>JBIIUN010000485.1:0-3700 GCA_044339945.1 Kapaibacterium sp. (SeqCode) | reverse complement strand
GTCGGCTACAAGAACGTGACCGTCCGCTTCGATTACCGCGGCTCGAACACGTCCAGCCGCAAGCTCGCCGTGCTGTATTCGCTGGATGGCGCCACCTTCCTCGAAGGCGCTGTCGCGGACATTCTGACCGGTGGGGCTTTCACCAATGGCATCACCGTGGACCTGACCGGCGTCGCGGGCGCGAACGAGAATCCCAACTTCAAGGTCCGCATCGTCTCGACGTTTGACGGGGCGGCCTACGCGGCGATTTCCGGCAACTACGGCACCGCCGGCACCGCCCGGTTCGACATGGTGACCGTGTCCGGCGAGCCCTCCAGCAGCGAGCCACGGCCGCCCGTGATCTTGACCCAGCCGGTGGACCGCACCGCCTTCGTCGGCTCGACCGCGACCTTCAGCGTCGTGGCCGGGGGTAGCGCGCCGCTCGCCTATTTCTGGGAGAAGGACAAGCAGGACGGCCTTGGCACCTGGGATCTCGTCGCGGGCGGCACGGGCGCGACGCTGTCGCTGACCAACGTGCAATTTGCCCAGGCCGGCACCTTCCGGGTCACCGTGAGCAACGCCCTGAGCGTGGTCCGCAGCGTGCCCGCCCAACTGACCGTGCAGGAGGATCCCGCCAACGTCGTCAGCACCATCGCCCAACTGCGCGCGAAGGTGGACGCCACCAACCTGCGCCCGACCGACACCACCACGCTCTTCAAGGCGGAAGGCGTGGTCATCACGCACGTCAACATCACCACTGCGGGCAACCACTTCTACTACATCCAGGACGCCACCGCCGCGATCGGTGTGTTCGTGTCCGGCGCGACCGGCGAGGTGCCGCCCGCCGGGGCCAAGGTCCGCGTGACGGGTCCGCTCACCCACTTCAATGGCTTGCTCGAATTGGGCCTCGCCGGCGCGAACACCGCCCACAAGGTCGAGGTCCTCTCGACCGGCAACCCGTTGCCCACGCCCATGTCGCTGAACTACGCCTGGCCCACGGGTGTTGCGGCGGCGGACGACGTCAACGTGCTCGACGCCGAGGCGAACGAGGCCAAGCTCGTCATCGCCAGCAATGTGCTGATCGACCAGAGCACGGGGCCGACCTTCACCAGCGGTTCCAACGTCATCATCACGGACGCCAACGACGCGTCGAAGACCTTCACCCTGCGGGTTGATTCCCGCGTCATCGACATCATCGGCCAGCAGAAGCCGACCGGCCCGGCGACGATCGTGGGCGTGCTCAGCCAGTTCGACAGTTCGGATCCCCGCGCCGGCGGTTACCAGCTGCTGCCGACCCGGTTCGTGGACATCGAAAGCGCCTTCAAGTCCGCCACCATCCGCTTCACCAACACCCTCTCCAACCTGGTCCGTCCCGGCGATCAGCTCACCAACACCTTCGCGGAACACGCGCTGCGCCCCGGCGAATCCATCGACATCGGGTTTGAGATCACCGATCCCGAGAACCGCCCGGTCACGGTGACGCTGGGCACGGCCATTCCCGCCGGTGGGGAGTGGAGCTTCGGCAGCCTGAGCGGCACCAAGGTCAACGGCACCTTCCGTTACACGGCCACGGCCGCCGCCGCCGGCCAGGCCTTCGAGGTGGCGGTGACCGCCAACAACGGCGCGACCAGCTTCACCCAGACGATCCGGCTCTACGTCCCGACCTTGGCCGAACAGCAGGTGGTCATCACCGAGTTCTACCCCAACCCGGCCTCGACCAACGCCGTGGCCTGGTTCAATCCGCTGAACCGTTCCGAGCTTCTGCCCGGCGGCACCGACGCCAGCCCGGCCAACCGCGACGAGTTCGTCGAGCTGGTGAACCTCTCCGGCGAAACCGTCGACCTGAACGGCTGGATGATCTCGGATGCGCTGCAGCGCCGCGCCTACATCTATCCCGGCACCTTGGGCGCCATGCTCGCGCCGTCCAATTCCCTCGTTGTCTACGGCGGCCCGGCGTTCGGCTTCACGCCGCAGCTCAGCGTGCCCGCCCTGGCGGCCGAGGTCGGTCCCGGCGATCCCTTCAGCACCGCCGGCCTCGCGCTGAACGACGGCGGCGACACGATCGTCCTGCGCAATGCCCAATCGAACATCATCTCGCGCGTCCTCTACGCGCAGAGCCAGACCAGCACCAACGGCTCGCTCGTGCGCTTCCCGACGGACCGCGACGGCTTCGTCGCCCACAGCGGCACCGGAGCCCGCTTCTGGTCGCCCGGCACGCAGGCCGACGGCAAGGCCTGGACCGAGGCCCAGCCCAACGCCGACGTGGCGCCGACCATCGTCACCCCGCCGGTCAACCTGTCCGTCGCGGCCGGCATCCCGGCCACGTTCACCGTCGTGGCGACCGGCGTTCCGGCGCCCACTTTCCGGTGGCAACGGGACGCGACCGGTGACCTCGCCGGCGAAACCGGCGCCAGCTACACCCTCGCCAATCCGCAACTCGCGGACGACGGCGCGACCTTCCGCGTCATCGTCTCGAACCGCGCCGGCTCGGTGACCAGCGCGCCGGTGACCCTGACCGTCACGCTGCCGCCGCCGGAGGTGATCAAGACCAACCTCGCGTTCCTCCGCTCGCAGGTGGACGCGGTGAACCTCCGGCCGGCCAACACCACCCAGCTCTACGAGGTGGAGGCCATCGTGAATACCCACGTCAACCTGACCGGTTCGGCGAACACGTTCTTCTACTGTCAGGATGACACCGCCGGCATCGGCGTGTTCGTCAATGGCAAGCCCGGTGCGGAAGTCCCGCCGGCCGGCGCCCGCGTGCGGCTGGTCGGTTCGCTCGGGCACTTCAACGGACTGCTGCAATTCAACCTGTCGGCGAGCAACGCCAAACACGTCGTCGAGGTGCTTTCCACCGGCAATCCGCTGCCCGCTCCCGTCGCGCTGGATTTCACCTGGCCCATCACCACGACCGACCTCACCGCCACCAGCCCCGGCGTCGCCTCGGCCGAGGCCAACGAGGGCCGGCTCGTGCGGGTCGACAATGTCCTCGTGGACACCGCCACCGGCGCCAACTTTGCCAGCGGCTCCAACGTGACCGTCACGGACGCGGCCGATTCGGCGAAGACGTTTGTGCTGCGCATTGATTCCCGGGTGACCGAGGTCATCGGGCAGCCGAAGCCGACCACGCCCGTGTCGCTTGTGGGTGTCCTCGGCCAGTTCGACAATGCCGATCCCCGCGCCGGCGGTTACCAACTGATCGTCACCCGCCTGGCCGACGTAATCTCGGGCGTCGTTCCCGGCCCGATCACGGCGGCCGCTGCGGTCACGGGCGACACCGTCACGCTCACCTGGAACGGCACGCCGGGAGCGACCTACTCCGTGCTGGCCGCCACCAACGCGGCGGGACCGTTCACGGCCGTCGTCACGGGCCTGACCAGTCCGACCCACACGGCGAGCACCGCCGGGCAGACCGGCGGGTTCTTCCGCATCACCTCGCCCTGAACCGGCCGGCTGAAGACGGATTCATCCCGGGCGCGACTGCTGGTCGCGCCCGGTTTGTTTTCGGAGGCCCAAGTGGGCGCATTTACACACCGTGTGAGGGACGGGCGCCAAGAAAGTGCTGCCGGCATCCTGCCGGCAGGGCGGCGAAGCCCGGCGTTGCGCACGGAAGAAGTCCGGCGCATTCCTCATTGGCAACCTTCCGGATAGCCGCCCTGTGGCTGTGGGGAAACAAGCCCGGCGAGTCGTTGCGAGCTGACCCGATGCGTCGCCACTTCCG
>JBIIUN010000550.1:0-3064 GCA_044339945.1 Kapaibacterium sp. (SeqCode) | reverse complement strand
CAGGGTCACGGCGAACATCCGGGCGACAGCGACGAGGCCATCATGGGCTACGCCAAGTTCAACAGCCTGCTCGTCAACGAACGGAACCTGCAGGTCGAGGCCCTGAAGCTCGCGGGAACGACCAACACGATCCCGGCGGACTGCCAGTTGCTCATCATCGCGGGCCCGACCTCGCCGTTCCTCGCGCCGGAACTCACGCAGATCGAGGCCTTCCTCCAGCGCGGCGGCCGTTTGCTGGTCCTGCTGCATCCCCACGCGGTGGCCCGGGAGACCGGCCTGGAAAAGCTGCTCGCGAAGTGGGCCATCTACTGCCCGCCGATGTATGCCGGCGACGAGCAGATGACCTACACCACGCTCGACGTCCAATCGAAGTCCTTCGGCCTGCACCCGCTCATGGCGCCGCTCCGCCGCGAGGAGGGCTCGCTCTATTTCCCGCTTCCCCGCGTCGTCGTGCCGATCCCAGCCGAACGGTTGGCAGCCGATGCGCCCAAGGCGGAGGCGCTGATCACGACCAGTGAAAACGGCCTGACCAAGTCGCGCGTGGTCAACGGCGACGCCGCCTTCGACCCGACGCGCGACAAGCGCGGACCGGTTCCCCTGGCCGTGGCCGCGGAGAAGGGCGGGGTGACCGGTGTGTCGGCTGGCCGCGGAGCCACCCGGATCGTCGTGATCGGCGACTCGACGATGTTCGGCAACAAGACGCTCGGCGACGCCAACAACCGGGACTTCGCCGGGCTCTGCGTGAGCTGGCTGCTGGACCGGCCGCAGGCGCTGGCCATCGGGCCGAGGCCGGTCAGCGAATACCGGCTCAATCTCACGGAGAACCAGCTCCGCACGTTGCGCTGGCTGCTGATCGGCGCGTTGCCGGGCGGGGTCCTGGTCTTGGGTTGGCTGGTCTGGCTGCGGAGGCGTTCATGAACACCCGTCTCACTTGGCTGCTGTTCCTCGTCGCGACCGCCCTGGGCGGCTACGTCGCCTTCACCGAGCTGAGCCGCGAAGATGGCCAATTGCGCAACCGCGGCGGCGCCGAAGTGAGGTTCAGCCCGATCATTGCGCGGGACGTGACCGCGGTGGAACTGCTGCGGTCGAACACCGTGGTCCGCGTCGAACGCCAGGGCGAGGCCTGGGCCATGAAGTTGCCGGTCGCCTATCCCGGCCTGGGTTCCGCGATCGACACGTTCCTCGAAAACCTGGCGAAGGTGACGCCGAGCCGGTGGCTGTCGGCGGCCGAACTCGCCGCGGGCGGCACTACCAATCTCCAGCAGGCCTTCGGTTTCGAGGGCGGGTCGGTCACCATCAAGCTGGAGACCTCGGCCGGACCGGTGTTGCTGAAGCTGGGCGGCCCGACGCCGATCGGCGAACAGCTTTACCTGCAACGCCCGGGCACCGAAGGCCTTTTCGTGGTGGCCAACAGCCTGCTCGCGAGCCTGCCGCGCACCGCGGACCACTGGCGCGACCGCAGCCTGCTGAACTTGGACGGTGTGGCCTTCGACCGGTTCGAGGTGCGGGGCAAGACCCCCGGCTTCGAGGCGCAGAAGGATGCCAGCGGCCGGTGGCGCCTGACCAAGCCGCTCAATGCGCGGGCGGACGGCGCCCGCATCGAGACGGTGATCAACGCCCTGAAGACGGCCCGGGTGGCGGCCTTCCTCAGTGACGCCCCCAACCTGGATCTCGAACCGTTGGGGCTGCTGCCGCCGGAGAATGAATTCATCCTGAGCCGCGGCACGAACGAGGTGGTGCGGCTCCAGATCGGCAACATCCCCGCCGACGCGACGAACTTCGTCCGGCTGCGGCTCCCCGCGACGACCAATGTCGTGCTGGCGCCGGTCGCCGTCGGGCAGCTGGCGCGGCTGGCCCTGCCCAATTTCCGCGACCGCCAACTGCTGCCCCCCCTGACCGGGCTGACCCGCATTGAGCTCCAGGCCGGGACCAATCAGGCCGCCGTCGAATTGCGGGGCACGAACTGGTGGGTGACGTCGCCGGCGGAATTCCCGGCCGATGGCGACCTGGTCCGCTACTGGCTCGGCCAGCTCCCCGGCCTTGGCATCGTCGACTTCGCCAACGACGTCGTCGCCGATTACGCGGCCTACGGACTGGACCTGCCGGTGCGGGAATATCGCTTTGTCTCCGGCACCAACACCGTTGCCCACCTGCAGTTCGGCAAGACCGACGGCCCGGAGCGGATCTTCGTCCGGCGGCTCGACGAGCCGGCCGTCTATTCCGTCGCGCTCGGGGCCTTCCTCCAGCAGCCCGAGGCCGGCAGCCAGTTCCGCGAACTGCGTTTTGCCGCCGCGGACGTCGCCCAAATCGAGGTTCGCCAGCTGGGCAAGACGCGGACGCTGACGCGCGACGCCCAGGGCGAATGGCGCACGACCGCCGGGGCTCCGGCGGTGGCGCTCAGCGCCGCGGTCGAGGAGGCGGTCCACCGGCTCGGCACGCTGCAATCGGTGCGCTACGCGGTGCCCGACGAAAGCCAATTCACGCGGCTGCCCAGTTACCAGCGGTTGGGCTACGAGGTCACGCTGACGCTGAAGGGAACCGCACCGCTGCGGTCGTTGCGGTTGCGCTTGGTCGCCGACTTGGGCGCCACGGCGGTGGCCCTCGTGCAGGCGGATGGCGCGGCCGAACCGCTGCGGCTGGAAATTCCCGGTCCGCTGGCGGTTGACCTCCAACGGGAGCTCACCGCCCAGTAGGCCGTCGTCCCGCCGCATGGAACCCGCCACCTCCAACGACTGTCCCGCGCCAAAACCCCGCCGCTGGTGGCGCTGGTGCCGCCGGGGCCTCCGTTGGTGCGGCCACGGGAGCTGGATCGGCGCGGCGGTGCTGCTGTATCTCAGCGTTCACCTGAACCAGATCGGTGTGCCCGATTTAGTGAAGGAGCCCGTCCTCCGCCAACTGCGCGAACGCGGCGTTGAACTCGACTTCAGCCGGATGCGAGTGCGGCTGACTCGGGGGCTGGTGGCGGAAAACGTCAACGTGACCCGGAAGGGGGAAACCCAGGGCGAAGTGATCTACGCGGGCGAGTTGCAGCTAAAGCTGGACTGGCGCGACCTGCGGTCGTTCA
>JBIIUN010000078.1:0-13510 GCA_044339945.1 Kapaibacterium sp. (SeqCode) | reverse complement strand
TCAAGGTCGATGTCAGTCAGGCGGACGGGTGCATCGCGGAAGCGTGTCCGGATGTGATCGAGTGGCTTTTCTCCAACATTGCTGAACTGAAGCGATTGGCCGCGTTTCCGGGAGTCGAGATCCTCATCTTGAATTTCGGCTACTATCTCCAAAAAGAAGCGGCCGTTCAGTTCGACTACCTCCCTCCTCGGCTGGTGAAACTGGCTGCCGAGGCAAGTATCGGGATTGAACTTTCACTCTACAGCTGGGTCGCAGACGAACCTGAAGCGGAGAAAGGTTTCTGATGGCTGTTTCCACTTCGCAATCCGCAGTCCGCAATCCGCAGTTCGTGGCCGTCCTCACTGGCAACCCGAACTGCGGGAAGACCACGCTCTTCAATGCCCTTACGGGCTTGCGTGCCAAGGTCGGCAACTACGCCGGCGTCGTCTTCGGGCTGAAAGCCTGCCCGAGTAGTGCCTGGGGTGAAGCGAGCCTCGCGAGCGCAGCCCCAGGTTGCCGACAGCCATGCGAACAAGGTCTGAAAGCCCGTTTGAGACGGGTGACTCGGTTGGGTTGGCAGCCCTCGCCCGATTTGAGCACCCCGGCTGGACCGCCTTCCGCTAAACACTGGACAGCCCAAGCATCATGGGAACGGGCTTTCGGCCTCGTTGCCTGAAGAATCTATTCGGATGTCCCAATCCCTCGCCAACAACCTGATTCACCTGGTCTTCTCGACCAAGGAGCGTCGGCCCTTGTTGCGTGACGCGGAGCGGGACCGGCTGCATGCCTACGTGGGCGGTATCTTGAAGAATCACGAGTGCCAGCCGATTGAAATCAACTCGGTGGCTGACCATGCCCATGTCCTTTTTGTCCTGGGCAAGAACCTCGCGCTGGCGAAGGCCATAGAACTGACCAAGGGCCTGTCCTCCGGCTGGCTCAAGGATCAGGCGGAGTGGTATTCCGACTTCAAGTGGCAGACCGGTTATTGGGCTTTCAGCGTCAGCCCCACCCATGTTCCGCCCTTGCGTCGCTACATTCTTGGGCAACAAAAACATCACGCGAAGGTCGGATTTCAGGACGAGGTGCGCAGGCTTGCCGCGAAGAACGGTGTCGAATTGGATGAACGGTATGCATGGAATTGAAGTCATGACCGCGACGCTGTCGGGCGGGCCTCCAGCCCTTGCCTCGCTTCGGGGGCAATCCTCCTGGGCCTTCCTCCGCTGCGCTCCGGTCAGCCTAGGCAATACTCGAATGGGCTTTCAGCCCAATGAGCTGGCACCGGGCGACGGCAAGTTCCCCTTTTGTTCCTGACGCATGGCCACCCAGCCGCAATCCGCAGTCCGCAATCCGCAGTTCACCGCCGTCCTCACTGGCAACCCGAATTGCGGGAAGACCACGCTCTTCAATGCGCTCACCGGGCTTCGCGCCAAGGTCGGCAACTACGCCGGCGTCACGGTCGAGCGCAAGGAGGGTGCAATGCAGGGCGCGGCGGCGGACCGTCCGGTCACCGTGCTCGACTTGCCGGGCACCTACAGCCTGAGCCCGCAGTCGCTCGACGAGCAGATTTCCCGCGACGTGTTGTTCCAGCGCCTGCCGGACGTGCCGGAGCCGAGCCTCGTCGTGATCGTGGTGGATGCGTCGAACCTCCAGCGCAATCTCTACTACGCCACGCAGGTCATCGAGTTGGGTTACCCGACGTTCCTCGCCCTGAACATGGTGGATGTCGCGGAGGAAAACGGCCACGCGATTGACGTCGAGTCGCTGTCCAAGGCCTTGGGCATTCCCGTGCTCCCGCTGGTCGCCAGTGCCGGCGAAGGCCTGCCCGAACTGCGGCAGGCGATCAACGCCCTGGCCGCCAAGTCAGGCCGGCAGCAGGTGATCCCCCGTGAATTCAGCGAACTGCCGGAGCTGTTTGGCCGCGAGGCACAGGCCGTTGCCCAGCAGTTGCGGAAGCTGTTCCCGCACCGCGACCGCCTGGCCGCCGCGGAAGCCTTGCTGCTGCTGAGCGACGACAAGGTGTTCGCCGCGCACCGGGAGCTGTATCCGGCCGAACTTCAGGACGCCGTCACCGCCGCCCGCGCCCGGTTGGAGGCCGCCGGCGTGGACTGGCGCAGCGCGGCCATCGAGGCGCGTTACGCCCGGGTGTTCGCCATCCAGCAGCACGTCACCACCGAGACCTTCGTCGCGGCGGAAAGTTTTTCGGACAAGCTCGACCGGGTGCTGACCCACCGGATCTGGGGGCTGGCCATCTTCGTCGGCCTCATGGCGCTGATGTTCCAGAGCATCTTCAGCTTCGCGGAAACACCGATGGGGTGGATCGAAAGCCTCGTGGAGGCCGTGGCGTCTCGGGCCAGCGAAGCGCTCGGGCCGGGCGACTTCCAGGACCTGCTGGCGAACGGCGTCATCAAGGGTGTCGGTGCCGTCGTGGTCTTCCTGCCGCAGATTTGCCTCCTGTTCCTCTTCATCGCGCTGCTGGAGGACACCGGCTACATGAGCCGGGCGGCGTTCCTGATGGATCGCCTGATGTCGCGCGTGGGCCTGCACGGCAAGAGTTTCATCCCGATGCTGTCGTCGTTCGCCTGCGCGATTCCCGGGATCATGGCCACCCGCACCATCGAGTCGCCCAAGGACCGCCTGGTGACGATCCTGGTGGCGCCGCTGATGAGCTGCTCGGCCCGGCTGCCGGTTTACACGGTGCTGATCGCGGCCTGCATCCCGCAGACGAAGGTGTTCGGTTTCCTTGGCCTGCCGGGACTGACGCTGCTCTCGATGTATCTGCTGGGCATCGTCGGCGCGTTGGGCATGGCGTGGCTGTTCAAGAAGACATTGCTCAAGGGCGAACCGCCGCCGCTGATCCTGGAACTGCCGCCCTACAAACGCCCGGTCGCGACGGTGATCCTCCGGCACATGTGGGAACGGTCGAAGCTCTTCCTGCGCCGCGCCGGCACGGTGATCCTCGGGATCAATATCCTGCTGTGGTTTCTGGTGACGTATCCGAAGAATCATGAGGCCGAGCAGCGGGCCGACGCATTGAAGTATCAAGCGATTACCAACTTCTTTCCGACGGCCACCAATTTCTGGAAAGAATCCGAGATGCGCGCCGAATTGGACGCCGTCTTGAAGGAGCCAGGTGCAGAGACGAACTCGCCCGCCCATTTCGGATTGAACTCACGCCTTGCATTGGTGGGTAAGGAACTGGCTGGCGAGAATCTCCGCCACTCCTTCGCCGGCCGCCTTGGCCACCTGATTGAGCCAACGATCCGCCCGCTCGGCTTCGACTGGAAAATCGGCATCGGCGTCGTGGCGTCCTTCGCCGCCCGCGAGGTGTTCGTCAGCACGATGTCGGTCGTTTACAACGTGGGCGAGTTCGACGACTCGGACGAGGGAACCAGCAGCTTGGCCGAAACCATGAAGGCCGAGCGGCGGGCTGATGGCTCGGTCGTTTACACGACCCTGACCGGGATCACCCTGATGGTCTTCTACGTCTTCGCGATGCAGTGCGTGAGCACCACGGCCGTCGTCCGCCGCGAAACCAACGGCTGGAAGTGGCCGCTGTTCCAGTTCGCCTACATGACCGCGCTCGCTTGGATACTGGCTTTCCTCACCTATCAGGGCGGCAAGCTATTGGGCCTCGGCTAATGGTCCGGGGGCGGTCGGGAGCGCGGCTCTCTGAGCCGCCAGTCTTCCAACACTTTGTTCCGAATTGGGATTAACGCGACTCAGAGAGTCGCGCTCCCGGCGCAGTTTCGCCGTGCTTCGGTTTGCTCTGCGTTCCAACCTTGCCCGGTGAAGATTCGGCTCTCGGTGATTCTCGGCTGTTTGGTGTTGCTGACGTTCGGCTGCGCGCACCGGCCCGCAGTAAACTTGGCGCCGGAACCGGCGGTCCGCGCCGTGCTTGCGGCGCAGCAGGCCGCTTGGAACCGGCAGGATCTCGCCGGCTTCATGGCGGGATATGCCCGGGGCGATAGCACCCGGTTTGCCTCGGGCGGCGACGTGACCCGCGGTTGGCAAACGGTCTTCGACCGTTATGCCCGTCGTTACCAAACGGCGGAGGACATGGGGCAACTGGCCTTCACCGACGTTGAGGTCACCGTGCTCGCGCCTGACTCCGTCTTGGTCTTTGGCCGTTGGCAGCTGAACCGGGCCGCCGACCAACCGCAGGGACTCTTCACGCTCGTGTTTCGGCGGTTGCCGGAAGGCTGGCGGATCGTCCACGACCACACCTCCTCGGCGACACCCTGACGGCCCGCGCAACCGGCGCCGGTCCGCCGTTCTTTGCGCTTGGATTGGGCGGTTTTCATCGCACCGTCTGCGCGGTCCAACGAAGCCGTCGGCCGGTTCGCCGCCCGGTTTCCGCGACCACCGATTTCCGACCTATGAGTTCGTCCGTTTCCCGTCGTGGTCCTGGCGCCGCCGGTTTGGTGCTGGGCATGGTTTTGCTCGGCGCCCTGATCTTCGCCGGTGCCTGGTGGATGGCCCGCCAAGCGGCCGGCGGCGCCCCGAGTTCCGAGAACAGCACGAAGGTGTTCGACCAGGCGATGGCCTCGGGCAAGACCTTCTTCGACCAGGGCGACGCCTCGAAGGCGATCACCGCCTTTCAGTCCGCGCTGGCGCTGAACCCGGCCAACCCCGACGCGCATCTCAACCTGGCCAACGCCTTCCTCCTGAACGGTCAGCCCGACCAGGCGAGCACCCATGCCCGGGAGACGTTGCACTTCGAGGCTGGCAACGCGGCGGCCGCGTTTGTGCTCGGCTGCGCGCAGCTGCGGCAGAACCAATTTTCCAATGCCGTCCAGGCGCTCCAGCAGGCGAAGGACGCCGACCCGACGGTGAATGCGGTCAGCTTCCAGCTCGGCCGAGCGTATCAGGGCTGGAACCAGTTCGACGACGCGGCGGTGCAATTTCGGGAGGTCATGCAGTTCGAGACCAACCAAACCTCGGTCCACTTCGTCGCCAGTCATTACCTGCTCAGCCAGGTGCTGCTGCGGCTGGGCCAGCGCGACGAGGCGGCCGAACTGCTGCAAAAGCATCAGCAACTGGCCGGCGGCAAGGTGGGCAATGCCGACAATCCCGCGCTATTCGAACGCTGTCTTTACACCCAGATCAAGGCTCCGTTCCCGCTGGAGCAACCGGACCCACGCGGCAATCCGGTGAAGTTTGTCGATGATTCCGCCAAGGCATTCGCCGGTGAGGGCGCCAAGCTGGCGGGCCCGCTCGCCGTGCTCGACATCAACCGGCGCGGCCTGAACGACCTGATGCTGCGCGGCCCGGATGGCTACCAGGTCTTCTGGAATTCCAATGGCACCTTTGCGGCCCGCGGGCAGGCGGTGGCCAGTCCGGTCGTGGCGGCCGCCACCGGCGTGGCCGTGGGCGACGTGCAGATTGACCGCTTCGAGGACGTGCTGCTTACCGGGCCCGCCGGCTCGGTGCTACTGAAGTTCCAGACGAACGGACTCTTCATGGACGCCACGCGGATTGCCGGCGTGGGCGAGGTGAAGGGTTCCGTGGTCGGCCTGGGCGACCTCGACTTCACCGGCAAACTCGGCGTGCTGGCGGCCGGCGCGGACGGTGGGCTGCGTTACCTCACCAACTTGGGCACGGGCGTCTTCCGGGAGCGCAAGACGGCGCTCCCCCTGGTCGGCAGCAACGTGATCACGGGCATCACCGTGGACGACTGGAACAACGACGATCTGCCCGACCTCTTGCTGACCCGGGCGGCCGCGCCGCCGCTGGTGATTTCAAATGTTCGCGGCGAAGGATTGGTCGGCACCAATCAGGCGCCGGATTGGCCGGTGGCCAACGCGCTGGCGACCGGCGACCTCAACAACGACCTGCGGGTGGACGTGGCGTTGGTGAGCGACCGGAGCATCGAGATTCACTACTCCGGCATCCGGGACACCGTGAAGCTGCCCGCCCGCGGCAACAAGATCCGCTCCGTCCGGACCTTTGACTTCGACAACGACGGCTGGCTGGACCTGCTGGCGTGGGGCGCGGACGGGGTGCGGGTTTGGCGCAACCGGGGCAATTCCGGCTTTCACGAAGCGACCGCCGAGCTGGGCCTAGCCACCTTGGCCACGGCGGAAATCCGTCACTTGGTTGCGGCGGACTTCGACGCCGACTGTGACACCGACCTCGTGTTCGAGGTGGCCGGCGCAGGCCTGAAGCTGTTCCGCAACGAGGGAGGCAACGCGAATGGAATGCTTAAGCTGCGCCTGCTGGGCAATCGCTCCAACACCAGCGGCCTTGGCGTGAAGGCAGAACTGACCGGCGCCGGCTGGCATGGCATCCGGACCGTGCAGTCGCTGCCGGTCGAGATCGGTGTTGGCAAACGCCGGCAGCTCGATGCGGTGAGCACACGCTGGTTTGACACGAAGCTCGACACGACGGAGGTCGAGGTGGACTGCCAACAGCCGCTGACCGTCTTCGAACTGGTGATGCCGACCGGTTCGTGCCCTTACCTCTACGCGTGGGACGGCGAGAAGTTCCGCTTCGTTACGGACCTCCTCGGCGCTTCGCCCATCGGCCTTCCGCTCGCCCCGGGTCGTTACATCGAGGCGGACCCCGAGGAATTCGCGTGGGTTGGTTCGGACGCCAACTTCCGCCCGCGCGACGGCCACTACGAACTGCAGCTGACCGAGGAGCTGCGGGAGATTCTCTACCTCGACACGGCCCGGCTGGTGGCGGTGGATCATCCGCCCGGCACCGAAGTGCATCCGACCAGCAAGCTGCTCCCGGGCAAACCCTTCCTGCCGCATGAACTGTGGCAGCTCGGCGGACGCGTCCCGCTCCGCTCCGCGTGGGTGGGACAGGGGCCATCGCCGGTTGAGGTGACGGCCGTGCTCCAAGAAACGGACGGCCGGAAAGTGTCCCCGCCGACGTTGCGCGGCTCGCAGTATCGGGGCCTCGCCGAACCGTTCGGCGTCACGCTGGACTTCGGTTCGCTCGACACGGGGAAACCGCTGGTCTTGGCACTCACCGGCTGGCTGCGGTTCGGCGGCGGCATGGCGAACATCGCCGGCGCGCACAATCCCGAGTTCCCGTTCCCGTTCCCGACGTTGGAGGCGGAAACGGCGGCGGGTTGGCAAAAAGTTCCCGCCACCATCGGTGCGCCCGCGGGCAAGACGAAGACGATCCTCGCCGACCTCACCGGCAAGCTACCCTCCGGCACCCGGCGCCTTCGGTTGACCCAGGCGTTTGAGATTCATTGGGATCGCATCGCCCTGTTCACGGAACGCGAAGCGCTCCCCGCGGCGAAGATGACCTCGCTGCTGCCCGCCGCGACCGACCTGCATTGGCGGGGCTACAGCGAGTTCGCCGACCTGCCCTGGACCGAGCCGCTGACGCCGGTTTACGACCGCGTGAAGCCCGCTCCCGCGTGGCACATCACGCCCTCGGGTTGGGTGACTCGGTATGGCGCCGTGGATGAGTTGCTCGCGCAGTCCGACAACGGCCTGGCCTTGGTTGCGGGCGGGGATGAACTCACGCTGCGGTTTGCGGCGGAGGGATTGCGGCCCAAGCCGGCAGGAACCGTGCGGGATTTCTTCCTGTTCACCGTCGGCTGGGACAAGGACGCCGATTATCACGTGGCCCGGGGCACCGAAGTGGGCCCGCTGCCGTGGATCGGCATGGACGACCAGACTTATGGCAAGGCACTCCGGCCAAAGTTCCCCAGTGACGAGCTTCACACCCGCCACAACACCCGCTGGGTCGGCGAACGGACCTTCGTGCGGCGGAACCGCTGATTCCGGTCAGAGGCCGGTGGCAGCGACCTGGGCGAGCGTCTCCGTGAGGTAGGGCAGCAACTGCTTCTTTCGCGAGACGATGCCGGACAGTTCGAAGACGCCCGGGGCCGCCTCGGGATACTTCACGGCGCCGATGAACTTCTCCGGCCCGGCGACGATGAGCAGCGAGGATTGGGCCCCGACGTCGGTGACGAACAGCGCGGAGAAGAGGTAACCGTTGGCCGTGCGGTAGGTTTCCAGGGCCTGGCGGATCGCGGTGTGAGTTTTCCAGAACACGTCGAAGCCGAGCTCCTCGATCTGCGCCACGCTGAAGCGACGGCCGTCCTCGACGTATTCCTTGCAGTCCGTCGTGATGGCCCGCTCCGGCGTCTGGGACACCAGAACCGAGCCGGAGCTGAACAGCTTGGCGGTGAACTCGGCGGCATTGACCCCGGCTTTTTCCTCCAGCCAGGCGAGGATTTCCGCGTCGCGTTTGGTCGTGGTCGGCGAGGTGAGATTCAGCGTGTCGCTGACCAGGCCGGCCAAGAGCAGGCCGGCGATGCTGGGCGTGAGCGGGATGCCGTAGCGGAAGTAGCCGTCGGCGATGATCGTGCTGGTGGAACCGACCGGTTCGTTCCGGAACAGGATGGGCTGGCTCGTGCTGAAGGCGCCAATGCGATGGTGGTCGATGATCTCCATGATCTCGACCTGGTCGGCGCCGAGCACGGCCTGGGAAAGCTCGTTGTGATCCACGAGGATCAGGCGGCGGTTCACCTTCTTGAGGAAGTCGGACTTGGACAGCATGCCGACCACCCGGCCGTCGTCGTCCAGCACCGGGAAGGCCTGGAAGCTGGAGGCGGCCGCCACAGCCTGGACATCGCGCAGCTTTTCCTCCGCGCGGAACGTCAGGAAATCCTGCCGGAGCACATGATCCACCGTGATGGCGGCCCGGCAGAGCATCGCGGTGGTCGCGGAGTCATGTGGGCAAAGCAGCAGCGTCACCTCGTTGCGGCGGGCGAGGTCGCGGATTTCCGGGCTCACTTCCAGCCCGCCGGTCACCACGATGATCCGCACCCGGCCATCGATGGCCAACCGCTGGATGTCCTCACGGTCGCCGACCACGACGATGATTTTCTCGGGGGCGTAGTTGGGCAGGCGGTTGGCGAAGCTGGCCGCCTTCATCGCACCAACCATGAGCACGAGGTCCTCCTCCCGGTCCGGCTCGAAGGCGCAGATCATCTTGGCGTTGAGCGTGCGCGCGAGCGCCCGGACAGAGGCCACGACCCGGCGGGAATCGAAAATCCGGTTGGGTGAGGGGAAGAAGAACTTGCTGGCCTTGAAGACGGACAGCAGGCCGAGGCAACGCCGTTCCGGATCGAGGACCGGGAGCACCCGGATGTTGCGTTCGTCCATGACGGCCAGCGCCTCGACGGCCGTCGTCCGCGGCGGCACGGAGATGACGTTGGACTGCATCACGTCCCGCACCTTGGGCGAGACATCGGCAACGAATTGCGGTGCCGGCACGTTGAAGGTGCGGAGCACGAACTGCGTGCGTTCGTTGACCTCGCCGCAGCGGGCGGCCACCACGTCGCGCAGGCCGATCCGGTGCTTGAAGTCGGCATACGCGATGGCGGCGCAGATGGAGTCCGTGTCGGGATTGCGGTGGCCGATGACCAGGATTTCGCTCATTGGGCGCCCGAACTGTCCCGCTTACGGGCGGGGCAGGCAAGCGCAGCGGTCACCGGGCTTCCGGGCGCGGGCCCAAGACGGCGGCGATTTCCCGCAGGAACAGGCGACGGATGGCGTCGTAGCCGCGGTCATTCGGGTCCTCGAGGTTGTCGTGGAACCAGTAGTGCGGGTCGGCCGCGGCGTAGTGTTCGCGCCAGAATTGGGTGCAGTGAATCCCGTGTCCCAGGAACGCCCGGTGCATGGGCACCAGGTGAACATTCCCGTGCCGGCCGGCGAAGTCGCGGATGATCCGGTTGAACTCGGTATGCAGGGCCAGCCCGTCGGGCCAGTCGGGCAGGGGACCCGCCCGGCCGATGTCGCCGAGGCCGTCGGTCGGATCGTAGATGTCCGCGAGGAAGACGTGCGCGCCACCCGGGAATTGGTTGGTGATCGTCGCGACCATCTGGCCGAGCCGGACGGCGAAGTTGGTGACCCAGGGTGCGGCCTGGGCAACGGTGGCGCCAAATAGCGCACCCTCGCTTGGCTCGGTCCGGCCGTAGTTGTGGATCAGGTCGTTGCCGCCGGTCGTGAGCACGATGATCCCCAGCGTATCTGGATGCTGGCGGGTCAAGCGCGGGAGTTGCTGCCGCACATGCTGGAGCGACGTGCTGCCGGAGACCGAGAGATTCGTGATGGATAGATTCGGCAGGACCGCGCGCAGGTTGAGCCCGCGCAGCTCGGGGTATTCGTCCGCGGCGCTGGGGCCGGCGAGCCGATCGAAGTAGGACCGCCCCTTGGCGGCGCCAAAGCCCGCCGTGACGCTGTCGCCCAAGCCGACCAGCAGCACGCGTCGCTCGGTCCACGGCTGGCTAAACGACTCGGCCGGCACCGGCAGGGCGACGGGTCCGGTTCCCGGCGGCCGTCGCCACCAGAAATGCCAGTAGGCCGCCAGTGCCAAGGCGGACGCCAGCAGGATGGCAGAAGCCCACAGGAACAGCGAACGCAGTCGGCGGGTGGAGTTCACGCGAGGAAACTGGTGCGCCATCCCACCGTCGTCCAGCGTGCCGCTATTCGTAGCGGAGCGCTTGCATGGGACTAAGACGGGCCGCCTTGAAGGCTGGAATCAGCCCCGCCGCCACGCCGACCAGGATGCTGAAGGCGAGGGCGATCAACTCCGCGGTCCTCGTGATGATGGGCGTATTCTGTGTCGGGCTGATGTTCGCGAGCAGGCTGACCAACAGCTCGGAGGCCACGAGTCCGGCCAGCGCCCCGAGGATGGAAATCACGACGCTCTCGACGAGGATCTGGATGAAGATGTCCGGCCCGGTGGCGCCGATGGCCTTGCAGATGCCAATTTCGCGCACCCGTTCGTTGATGCTCGCGAGCATGATGTTCATGATGCCGATGCCGCCCACGAGTAGGCTGATGGCGGCGATCAGGCCGCCGCTGAGCCGGGCGTTCTTGATCTGCTTGTCGATGGACTCGATCTGGTTTTCCTGCGTCTGGAAGGTGAAATCCTCGATGCCGCGGTGGGTGATCATCAGGACGTTCTTGGCCTGCTGGATCGCCTCCTCCAGCCGGCTGAAGTCGGCGACCTTGATGTCGATGTCGGACAGGCGCTGGTCCACGATGCCGTCCTTGTCGCCGGCGGCGCGGAACTTGAGGTAGGCGGTGTTCAGCGGGATGAGCACCGTCATGTTCTTCCGCCAGAAGGCCCAGCCGCCCCGCCGGCCGAAGCCGCGCTGGCGCTTCGGGCCCCCTTCCTTTTCCTGCTTCTCCTTGAGCTGCTTGGCGACGAGCCGCTGCTTCGCTTCCTCCTCGCCCATGTAATGCTGGAACATGCCCACGATCGTGAAGGGCTGCCCCTCGATGAGGATCCGCTCGCCCAAGGGGATGATCTCATGGCCGACGTCGTCCGGGCTGCCGAACAGCTCGTCGCGGATGCCGGTGCCGATGACGCAGACACTGGCGGCGTTCTTCTCGTCGAGGTCATTGAAGAAGCGGCCGTGCTCCAGCGTGTGCAGGTTCATCTCCAAGACTTCGGGCCAGCAGCCGACCACCTCGGAAGGAACGGTGCTTTTCTCGCCCCGGCTGACCACCGCCTCGCCCAGCGACATTTCCGGGGAGACGACCCGGATGAGCGGGGCACTCTCCTTGAGGGCGATGACGTCCACCATCGTGCGACCGGGTGCCTGGTCGGCGAGGTGGTCCTGCCACGGGGGCACGGGCTGGGTTTGGAGGAGCACCTTGTCCACGCCGCCCATGGCGACCATGGCCTCCTTCATGCCGTTCTCCATGCCCTTGATGATCGCGGACATGCCGACCAGCGAGGCGACGCCCAGGATGATGCCGAGCATCGTGAGCATCGAGCGAAACTTGTGCGCCCAGATCTCCTTCAGGCCGACGGCGATGGTGTTGAAGAGGTTCATAGGAACGCTGAAGTCGGAATCCGGACGCCGGAATGGGCGGGCGCGCGGCCATCCCGGCGGCCGGGTTGACACGGGGAAGAGGGTGACCAGACTGCGGCCATGAAAGTGGAGCTTCCTCCGAACCTCGCCGAATACATTGAGCGCGAGGTGGCCAAAGGCACGTTCCCCACTGCGGCTGCGGCCGTGGCGGAAGCGGTCAGCGAGTATCGGGTGAGCCGGATTGATCCGAACGAGGACTCGCCGGAACTGGAGGCATTGCTGCTGGAGGCCATCGACAGCCCGATGACGCCATACAGTTTTTCCGATCTTGAGGAAATCCGGCAACGGGTGCTGGCTCGCCGTGGTGAAGCATGCCGTTGAGCATCGTCAAAACGCCGGGTTTTCTGGTCGATGCTGAACTGCAATTCGAGTGGTATTTGGACGAGGCTGGAGAGGAGGTGGCGGGCCGCTATCTGGTCGCGCTGGACGAAACACTGGGCCGAATTTCGCGGCAGCCCGAGCTCGTGCCGCTCCGAAGATTCCGCGCACCCCGGCTCGAGGGACTGCGCTCCTGGATGCTCACCAAGCCCTTCCACGCCCACATCGTGTTTTACCGCGTCGGTGGCGATGTGATTGAAATCTTCCGCGTGATGCACGGCGCGCGTGACCTGCCCCGCCGGTTGCAACAGCCCCCATAAGGGGCCATTTGCCGGGGAAGTTTGTTCCAGATCCTTCATGGTTTGGCTCTTTCCTCGTTCAGCCCATAGGATTTGACTGCCTTGGCTGTCGCATCGGCTGGAAAGAAAGCCTGCAGCTTCAAGAACAGGTTGGTGGCTTGGGGGGAAGATGGGTTGAAGCTGATTTCCGAGATTCTGAGCGACGAGGGAACTGTTAGGTTTGCGCATTGCCAGCAGAACGAACTTTCCAGCACGGGCATTCCCTGCCGACTGAACCTGAATCCGTATACCGGGTAGTGGCACAGCGCCTGGAGTCTTAGGTCGCTGATGAGCGGAAGTTGACGCCAAAGCCCGGCAAGTTCCCTCGCGGAAGCCCCGGCAAGATTGGTCACGAGCATCACTTCGGCCCCAGAAATGAGATTGGTGTTACTACTCTTTGGTTCGCGGTTTCGCAGGAGGCAAACCTCAACGGCGTCAATCTCGGGCAAGTGGGTGACGTGTCGCGATCCCTTCAAGGCGCTGGCCAGCGAGAACGTTTTGAGCAGGAGGTAGTGGCGTGGCGAATCGAAGCAAATCGCCCCGACTGTCAATGCTGTCAGGATGAGCAGAACTATTTTCCAAATGCTCGGCCGAGGCTTTCGCACGCTGTTTTCGGGCTCAGTCATACCTCAGCGCCTGGATGACGTTCATGCGGGCGGCTTTGAAGGCGGGGAACAAACCGGCCAAGATGCCGATGCCGACACTGGCGCCGAACGCGAGTGCCATGGAACCGATCGTGATCACCGGGGCGTTATCCGTAGGCGTGATCATCCCGATGATTTTGATCAGGCCGAAGCTGGTCAGCAGGCCCGCCGCGCCGCCGACGATGGCGATGACGGTGCTTTCGATCAGGATCTGGATGAACACGTCGCCACCGCCGGCGCCGACGGCTTTGCGGATGCCGATCTCGCGGATTCGTTCGCTGATGCTGGCGAGCATGATGTTCATGATGCCGATGCCGCCCACGAGCAGGCTGATGCCCGCGATGATGCCGCCGCTCAGGCGTGCATTACGGATG
>JBIIUN010000484.1:0-3710 GCA_044339945.1 Kapaibacterium sp. (SeqCode) | reverse complement strand
GGGCGGACATGACGGGATTTGATGGGCTGCTGGCGTGGTAGGACACCGGACCGCGGCGAATGTTTCAAACTGGATTCCGGCAATCTGTCGGCGCGGGCGGCCGGAGATGGAACGAAGGGCGAGGGAATTTGGTTCGCCGGAACGTGGTCCGGGAAAAATTCGTCGCGGCAACTTCCTGTTCGTCTCCGTGCCGTCGCCGTGGCAATTTCGCCGGCGATGAACTCCTGTCCGCTGCGCACCTCCGTCATCGGCAGCTATCCGTTTCCCGGCTGGCTGGAACTTGCCGCCACCCAGCTCGACCGCTTCGGCCCGGACGATCTGGCCGAAGTGCAGGAAGACGCCGTCATCGCCGCCGTGCATGACCAACTGGCCGCCGGCCTCGACGTCATCACCGACGGCGAACAGACCCGGCTCGACTTCAACCTGTCGTTCTACGGCTACATCCAGGGCATTGATCTCGAATCATCGCCGCCCCGTCGCTTCGGTCCGCCCGCCCACGATCAACGCGGCAAACACAAGGTCGTCGCCCCGCTCGCCGCCCCGCGCGGCCTCGGCGCCGTCGAGGAGTTCAAACGGCTCCAACGCGTCGCCCGGCCAATGGTCATTGGTCATTCGTCCTTCCCGACGCTGAAAGCGTCCGTCCCTGGCCCCTACACGCTTTCTGGCCGGCTGCTGCCCAATGCGGATCTTGGTTACGCCGATCGCTGGGCACTGACCGAAGCCCTCCTCCCGCTCGTGCGGAAGGAACTCGAGGACCTCGTCGCCGCCGGCTGCACTGAGCTGAGCGTGGATGAGCCCAGCATGAGCTGCTACGCCTACAAGGAAGACACCCGCCGCTTCGTGGACCTGTTCAACCGCACCGTGGAAACCGTCACGGGCAAGACGCGCGTGTGCACGCACCTGTGCTTCGGCAATTACAAGGCCCGGGCCGTCGGCCCGCGGCAGATCGCGCCGATGTTCCCGGCGTTCCTCGACTTCAAGTGCGACGAGATGCACGTCGAGATGGCCAGCCGCGAGTTCGCCGAGTTGGAGCTGATCGCCCAGATCGCCCAGCGCTGCGACGTCGCCGTCGGCATCGTGGACGTGAAGAGCTACTACGTGGAAACGCCCGAGGACATCGCCCGCCGCGTGAAGCGCTGCCTCGAATTCGCACCCGCGAAACGGCTGGTGTTCGCCCCCGACTGTGGCCTCAGCCAGACTGCCCGCTGGGCCGCGAAACGGAAGCTCAAGGCAATGTGCGACGGGGTGGCGATGGTCAAACGGACGTTGAACATCGGCGGCTGAAGCCTCGACGAATTCATCCCCCGCGTTCAGCTTTCGACCATGAGCACGGCGGAGAAATACGAGATCGTCTCCGAGGAAACCTACCTCGCACTGGAGCAGGCCGGCACCGAGCGCCACGAACTGGTTGGCGGCGTCATGTATGCGATGGCCGGCGAAACGACCGACCACAACGAGATCGTCCAGCGTCTCCTCGTCCGTATTCTGGAACGGCTGCGGGGCGGTCCCTGCCGGGCCTTCGTCGGCGCGGTCAAACTGCGGTTGGATGTGGCCAGCACGTTTTACTACCCGGACCTGATGGTGACCTGCGACCCGCAGGACACGGACAAGCGGTTCATCCGCTTTCCGAAACTGCTGATTGAAGTGCTGTCCCCCGGCACCGAAGCGGTGGACCGCCGCGAAAAACTCTTCGCCTACCTACAGGTATCGTCGCTGGAGGAATACGTGCTGGTGTCGTCGTTTTCCCGCGAGGTGGTGATCTTCCGCCGGACTGACGGCTGGATGCCGATGCGATTGCCGGTCGATGCGGAGGAATTTGAGTTGGTGTCGCTCGGGCTGCGTGTGCGGGTTGGCGATGTCTATGATGGAGTCGTTCCCGCCAAATGATCCAACCCGCCCTCCAATCCGCCGCCTTCCTTGCCAATGTCGCCGCCGCCGGGCGGTCGCCGGAGCAACTGCACCTCTGGTGGCTGGGCCAGTCCGGCTTCCTCGTGCAATGGCAGGGACGGCACCTGCTCTTCGACCCGTATCTGTCGGATTCGCTGACGCGGAAATACGCGCAGACCGACAAGCCCCATGTGCGGATGACCGAGTTGGTCATTGCGCCGGAGCGCTTGGACTTTGTGGAAGTCGTCACGTCATCCCACAACCACACCGATCACCTCGACGCGGAGACCCTGAAGCCGCTCGCGCAGGCGAATCCGGGCTTGGTCATGGTGTGCCCCGAGGCTAATCGAACGACGGTTCGCGAACGCTCCGGCCTGCCCGATGAACGCATCGTTGGGCTGACCACGGCCGCTCCCTCGCCCCGCAGCGAAGCGCGGGGAGAGGGCAGGGGAGAGGGGCTGCCCCTCGCGTTGCCAACCGGTGAGGCGACCACCTCCTTTCCCCGGCCTTCTCCTCTACTCCGAGTGGAAGAGAGGGAGAAGATGGGCGCAGTCGGGATCCGACTCGGCGCTCTGAATGCCGTCCAGATCGGCCCGTGGGAAATCCACGCCCTTCCCGCCGCCCACGAGGCCTTGGACACCGACAAGGACGGTCGCCCGATTTACCTCGGCTTCGTTGTCCGCGTGGGGCCGTGGACCCTCTACCACTCGGGTGACACCATTCTGTTTCCCGGCATGGCGGAATTGCTGAAGCCCTTCCGTGTGGACGTCGCGCTGCTGCCCATCAACGGCCGGGCGCCGGAACGCCGCGTCGCCGGGAACCTGTGGGGTCGCGAAGCCGCCCAACTGGCCGCCGCCATCGGCGCGCGCTGCGTGATCCCCTGCCACTACGAGATGTTCGAGTTCAACACCGCGTCGCCGGCGGAGTTCGTCGAAACCAGCCATCTGCTGAACCAGCCGTGCGCGGTCCTGCGCGCCGGCGAACGGTGGTCATTGGCCGCCGGTTCGCGGGGTTGAACCGGTCGCCGCGGGTGGCCCAGATTGAATCGGAGCGGAACCGACTTTGACCGCCGGCCGCCCAACCCCAACAGTCGCCGCGTGTCCGAACCTGTCCTTTCCCGTCCCGCCGCCCCACGGCGCGGCCTGCGCTGGTGGCCCGCGGTGCTGATCCTGATCCTCGCCGCGATCAGCCTCGCCGTCGTCCGTTCCGACGCGATGCAGGCCGCGTTGCTCCGCGACAAACCCCACCTCACCGTGGACCTGTTTTCGGCCGTCGTCGGCATGGTCACGCTGGGCCTGCTGTTGCTCTGGTGGCTGCTGCTGTCCCGGGCGCGGTGGTTCTGGCGCGTCGCCGCGCTCGCCGGGGTGGGGCTGTTTTTCGCCTGCTTCCGGCACGCCGGCATGAGCGGTGATCTCATGCCCTCGTTTGAGCCCCGCTGGGCCCGCCCTTCGCCGGCCGCCGCCGCGGTTGCCGTGGCACCAACGGCCGTGGTTCCCGCGGCGGAAGCGCGGCCCGACTTCCCGCAGTTTCTCGGTCCCGACCGCACAGGAATCCTGCCCGCCGCCAACTTGTCGACGAATTGGACCGCCACGCCGCCGGTCGTGCTGTGGCGCCGGCCGGTGGGCACGGGTTGGAGCGGCTTTGCCATTGTTGGCGGACGCGCGCTGACGCAGGAACAGGTCGACGACCAGGAACTGGTGACCTGCTACGCCGTCACCACCGGGGAACCGCTGTGGCGCCATGGTTATCCCGCGCGTTACGTCAGCCCGATCGCGGGCGACGGGCCGCGCGCCACCCCGACCGTTGCCGGCAACCGGGTGTTC
>JBIIUN010000483.1:0-3729 GCA_044339945.1 Kapaibacterium sp. (SeqCode) | reverse complement strand
ATCCGACCGGTTTCACGAGACCTTGGGCTTAGCCACGCCCGAACAGGTGCCTGACGCGCTGAAGTTCCTGCTGGCGGTCAAACTGTTCGAGGAAGGCCGAATGTCCCTGGGCCGTGCCGCCGAACTCTGCGGCATGGGCAAGATCGCCTTCATGGAGGAACTAGGACGACGGCGCATCCCGGTGGTCAATTGGGACGAGGAAGAGATCCGCCGGGAACTGAGCAATGTTTGAACGCCTGCTCATTGCGGACAGTGGACCGCTGATTGGCCTGGCCAAGATCGACCGGCTGGGCCGACGCGAGGCCGCGAGGCTGGGTCTGATCTTTTTCGGGGTCATTGGACTGCTCAAGGAAGCGAAACTGCGCGGGTTGATTCCGCTCCTTGGCCCCGAACTCACGTCGCTGCTGGAGGCCGAATACCACCTTTCCCCACAACTGGTCGCGGACGCCCTGCGAAGCGTCGGCGAGCCGCCGTTGCCCTGAACTAGAAACAGCACTCCCCATGATCTCCATCCCTGGAACATCCGGCGCCACCTGTGACGGCTTCAGCCGCCGCGAATTCCTCCGCGTCGGCGGGGCGGGCCTGGTCGGCCTGAGCCTCGCGGACATCCTGCGTTTGCAGGCCCAGCAGGCACCCACCGTTGGTCCCGCGCCCGGTCAGCCGAAGAACGGCTGGGGCACGGCCAAACAGGTGCTGCTCATCTATCTCCAAGGCGGCCCGAGCCACATCGACATCTGGGACCCGAAGCCCGACGCGCCGTCCAACGTCCGCGGCGACTTCAAGCCCATCAGGACCAAGGTGCCGGGCATCCACCTCAGCGAGGTGATGCCCAAGCTCGCGCAGCAGCTCGACAAGGCCACGCTCATCCGTTCGATGAGCTACACGCCGGCCGGCCTCTTCAACCACACCGCCGCGATCTACCAGATCATGACGGGCTACACGCCCGACCGCGTGTCGCCCTCCGGCCAGCTTGAGCCGCCCGCGCCCAACGACTTCCCGCACATGGGCTCGCAGATTACCCACCTGCGGCCGCTCGACATCCCGATGCTGCCCTTCGTGATGCTCCCGCGTCCGTTGCAGGAGTCGAACGTCATCGGCAAGGGCGGCACCGCGGGCTTCCTCGGCGCGGCCTTCGATCCCTACTACTTCTACCAGGACCCGGCGAAGGACATCAACCTCGACGACCTGACGCTGCGGAAGGAGGTCAGCAAGGAACGCCTCGAACGCCGCTCGACGCTGCTCAAGTCCGTCAACGACGCCATGCCCGACATGGAGAAGGCAGTCGGGAAGTATGCCTTGGACAAGTATTACCAGAAGGCCTTCGACCTCGTGAGCAGCGGCCGCGCCCGCGACGCCTTCGATCTCGCGAAGGAAAAGGAAGCCCTGCGCGACAAGTATGGCCGGCACACGTTCGGCCAGGGTCTCCTGCTCGCGCGGCGCCTGCTGGAAGCCGGCACCAAGTTCGTGCAGATGAACTGGCCCGCCGTCGCCAACGGCGATCCCACCGTGGACGCCTGGGACACCCACGCCGCCAACTTCGGTCCGCTTCGCAACCTGCACTGCCCGAAGCTCGACTCCGGCCTCAGCGCGCTGCTGGAGGACTTGGACGAACGCGGCCTGCTCAAGGAAACGCTCGTCGTCGCACTCGGCGAATTCGGCCGCAGCCCGCGCCTCGGCGTGAGCACCAGCGGCAACACCAACTCACCCGACGGCCGCGACCACTGGCCGTATTGCTACACCGCACTGATCGCCGGTGCGGGCATCCGCCGCGGGGCGCTGTATGGCAAATCCGACGCCACCGGTTCGTCGCCATCTGAGAATCCTGTCCACCCGACGCAGATCGTCGCCACGATCTACCACGCGCTGGGCATCGATCCGCACACCATCGTGATGAACCACCTCAACCAACCGCGCGAACTCGTGCAGGCCGAGGCGGTGACGGCGTTGTTTGGCTGAAACACTAACGCCAATGGCAGACAATTCCTCCGGCAGATTGACGTGGGATCTCGATGAGGTTGCCCGGGCACTCAAGATCTCGGCTGTGGATGTGAGGGCGTATTTCACCGACGGCCGGCGCGTATCGTTCATCTTGGAGCGACGGCTGGCGAAGGAGGTCCTGCGGGGATCGCTCGCGAAGAGCGAAGGGGCCGGCTACGACGTGATGGATTCGCAAGGTGGACTTTGGGAAGTTCGCAGCCTGACGCGCGGCGGAGTCTTCTTCTGCCCCAGCTACATGGTCGGCAAAGGACGAGTTTTCGATGAACCAGGTTTCGTGGCCAAACTCGCTGACTTGAAGGGGTATATCCTCGCGGACGTTGAATCGTTTCCCGACGTGCCTTTCTGGCTCGTCCCCGTGGAAGCGGTCCGCACCTGGTGGCAAACGGGAAAGCTTGGAGCCGGCACGAAAACTTCCCGAGACCGCGTGTTGAAGCTCTTGGCGTCCTTGCCAGACTCACCGAAATGATTGCCGGTCTCCCAGTCCAAGGACTCGTCACGCGTCTCGCCGCCGAGCTGCGGGAATTTGACGCCTTTAGGACTCGGACGCAGGTGCAGGCGCTCGAAGTTTCCGGCGCGGTCCGTGTGCCGGTGTTCGTGAACGAGTTTTGGACGGCCAAACAGCGCGACGCCCATAGTCTGCACGAAATCTCCTACCGGGCCTGCTTCAAGCCGCAATTACCCCGCTTCTTCGTCGAGCGGCTCACTTCACCAGGCGACACCGTTTACGATCCCTTCATGGGGCGGGGCACGACGGTTCTGGAGGCGGCCTTGCTGAATCGGCGTCCACTCGGATGCGACGCCAACCCGCTTTGCGCCGTGCTCACCCGCCCTCGCCTGTCTCCGCCGTCTCCTGGCGCGGTGGCGGCGCGACTGGCCGCCATTGATTTCACCTTCAAGGCGGAATTGCCGGAAGACCTTTTGGTCTTCTACCACCCGGCAACCCTGCGCCAGATCTGTGCCCTAAAGCATTATCTCGCAATCCGCCAAAGCGACGGCGACTTCGACGCATTGGACGGGTGGATCCAGATGGTGGCGCTGAACCGCCTGACCGGGCATTCGCCGGGATTCTTCTCGGTCTACACGCTGCCTCCCAACCAGGCGGTTTCGCTGCAATCCCAGCGCCGCATCAATGCACGGCGCAAACAAATCCCGCCGCTCCGTGATGTGCCCACGCTGATTCTGAAGAAGTCCAGAAGCCTGCTGGCAGACTGCACCGAATCCGAACGGGCGCATATGGCCGATATCGCCCCTGAAGGCCGCCTCTTCACGAAATCATGCGAGGACGTGCCGGAGGTTTCGGCGAACACTGTGGACCTGGTGGTTACCTCGCCGCCCTTCCTCAATGTCGTGGACTACGCGGCGGACAACTGGCTCCGCTGCTGGTTCCTAGGGTTCGACGCAGCTTCCGTGAAGCTCTTGATCCATCGCCGGCCGCCAGAATGGCAGGCAGCCATGACGCAGGTCTTCACTGAACTCCACCGGGTTCTGCGTCCCGGTGGACACGTCGCCTTCGAGGTCGGCGAGGTGAATGCCGGACGGGTTCTGCTGGAGGAACTGGTCGTTCAAGCCGGCTCCAACGCCGGTCTCACGCCGGAACTGATTCTAATCAACGACCAGGAGTTCACCAAGACGGCGAACTGCTGGGGCGTTTCCAACAATACCAAGGGCACCAATACGAACCGGATCGTGGTGTTCCAAAAGCCGTGAACCGCCATCCAAGTTCCATAGTCT
>JBIIUN010000482.1:0-3731 GCA_044339945.1 Kapaibacterium sp. (SeqCode) | reverse complement strand
CCTTCGCGGGCGTTGTGGCTGCCGGGCTTCTCGACATAGACGTGTTTGCCGGCGGCGCAGGCGAGGATGCTGGCCGGCGCATGCCAATGGCTCGGCGCGGCGATGGACAGCGCGTCGATCGTGCGGTCGTCGAGGATGCGCCGGAAGTCGGTGGCGATGAGGGGCCGTTTGCCCGACTTCTTTTCAACGAGGGCGGCGGCCTTTTCGGCGGCACGACGGTCCACGTCGCACACGCAGGCGACCTCGGCGTTGGGCGAAGCGAGGTAACCGTTCACGTGGGCTTCGCCGCGGTGGAGGCCCATGACGGCGACCCGCACGCGGTTGGACGGCGCGGCTTGGCCAAAGATGCGGGGCAGGGTGGCGATGGCGGCGGTGGCGAACGCGGCTTGGTGGACAAAAGTCCGGCGGGTGACGGAGTGGTTCATGGCGAGTGCGCTGAGCGTGCGCCGGCCGAACGGCGCGCGTAAAGCGCCCCGCATGGGTGAGTTCGGTTGAACCCTCGTGGAACTGGCCCGATCAACCGCGTCCGAGCACGGCCCGGCCGTAGTAAAGCCAGAACGCCGGCACTTCGCGGAGCACGGAGCGCAGGTCCCACGTCCGGCGCCAATCGCGCGCTGCCGCCGGCACGGTGAAGACGTCGAGCCCGGCCCGGGCATAGGCGAGTTTGATGCGGGGCAGATGGTAGTATTCGCTGACGGCGAGGAGGCGGTGCCCGGCGAATTCGCCCGCGGTGTTGCGCACCGTGTGCGCGGTGGACAGGCCGTTGAGATCGCATCGGATCGCCGCCGCGGGGACGCCGCTGCGGATGGCTTCGGCGCGCATGGCGGCCGTTTCGTGGATCGCGCCGTCGCCCGGACCGCCGGACATCACCAATTCGCGGACCCAGCCCTGCCGGTAGAGTTCAACAGCCGTCCGCACCCGGTCCCCGACGGCGTCCGAGAGCCGCCCATCGGCATAGACCCGTGCGCCAAACACGACCGCGGCATCCGCCGTTCGCCGATAGTCGGTGCGGCCGAAGCACACGACTTGGACGAGCGGAAAAAGGAGGAAACAACTCAGCGACGTCACGGCCAGGGTTGAGCGATCCGTCGAACCGGCCGCGGGGGAACCCAGCTGTCCGAGGATAAAAATCAACCCGGCTCCGAACAGAACCGAGGCTGGTAGCGGAAAGCCGACGGCCACCAATCCGGTCAGGAAAAGTCCGGCCGCGTTCAACGCATTCACCGCCAGCACCACCAAGGCGCCGGCGACCACGCCCTGTGTCAGGCGCTGCCGGGTGCCGGTTGTCCGCGGCCGGCCGGCCCAGGCCAACAGGAGCGCGCCCAGCATGGCTGTGGCCGCCAATGCCACCGGCTCGGGCAGGGCGCGGAGGTCCAGCCACCAGAGATTGGCATCAAATCCCGGCCAACGCAGCCGACCGACGAGGCCGACGAGCGTAAACAGCCCGAGGAAGCCGGCGAGTCCGCGGGCCACGGCTTGCCGGCCCGGTGACGTCGGGCGGTCGTCGCCCGGCGAACTCGCGAGCGATTTGCCCCAAGGCAGCTTCAGAGTCTGTGCGGACATGGCTGGACTTGGTTTAGCTTTGGGCGGGACCAACTTTCCGGCCCACCCGCTTGGCGAAACTCTCCACCCGGATCACGGCCCTCCGATGCAGGCCGCGGGCGATGACTTCGTGTTGGTCCCGCGCCTCGACCGTGAAGGTCACGAGGCTGCCCTCCGCGTGGATGACCCGAACCTGCAACGTCACCGTGGCGCCGAGTGGCGTCGGCGCGAGGTGGCGCAATTCGATCTCGGCGCCGACCGTGCGTTCGTTGTCGTCGAGCAGCGGCACGAGCGCTTGGCGGGCGGTGCGCTCCAGCAACCCGATGAGGTTGGGCGTGCTCAGGACGGCCGGCATGCCGTCGCCCGCGAACTCGATGACGTGCTTCGCTTCGACGGTGAAGGTGTGTTCGCCGGTCAGGCCGACCCGTGGACGTGTCTTCATGCAGTGCAGGTGCGCCGACAAGCAGAGCCGCTGCTACCCCGGCAGGCAACAGCGGCTTGGGAGGACCGATGCAGGCGCCTGTTTGACCTTTGAGCTTTCGCCGGCCCTCGCCATGCTTCCGGCCGTTCACGTATGACCGCGCCGGCCAATACCAACCAGCAGTCCGCCGCCGAGTTGCTTCGCCGCAGCCTTGCCCGCGGCCGCCTCGGCCACGCCTACCTGTTCCTCGGGGACGATTTGGGCGTGCTGGAAGACGCCGCGACCCGCCTCGCGCAGACGCTCAACTGCCTGCAACCGCTGGCCCGCGGCGAAAATGGCGTGCCGTTGGAACCGTGCGGCCACTGCAACAACTGCGGCCGCATCACCCGGCACAACCATCCCGACGTGCTCTGGGTGCGCCCGGAAATGAAGAGCCGCGTGATCGGTGCGGACCAGACCCGCGAGGTTATTCGCACGTTGGGACTGCACGCGGCCGAGGCGCCGCACAAGGTCGCCATCTTCGCCGGGGCCGACCGCATGAACGTCAATGCGGCCAATGCCTTCCTGAAGACGCTGGAGGAACCGCCCGCCGGCTCCGTGATCATCCTGTTGTGCACCGATCCCGACCGCCTGCTGGAGACGATCATCTCGCGCTGCCTGCGGCTCAGCTTCGCGAGCGGCGTGGTGCGGATGGATGACGAGGTGGCTTCGTGGGTGGGGCAGTTTGCCGAGCTCGCGCGGCCGCAATCCCCACCGCTTTTCGGCCGCTACCAACTGCTCGGGTCCCTCCTCACCGCCCTTGGGGCGACCAAGGATCGCATCGAGGAAACCCTGACCGCGCAGTCCCCGCTGCGGAAGTATCCCGACGCCGAGGCGCAGCAGCAGGAACGGTGGGAAGAGGAACTGAAGGCTGCCATCGAGGCCGAATACCGTCGGCGCCGGGGCGAATTCGCCGCTGGGTTGCAGGCCTGGCTGCGCGACGTGTGGCTGGGGACGCTCGGGCCGACGGGCGAACTCGCGTTCTTGCCCGGCCTGCGCGAGGCGACGGCCGCCGTGGCCGCGCGCCTCAAGGCCAACGAAGCCCGCGACAATCTGGAATCCTGGGAAAAGACCCAACGGATGCTGCACACCAACGCGCAGGAAGCCCTGGTGCTGGAGGTGGGTTTGCTGCGGTTGAAGCTGTGACGGGTTACTCGTGGATACAAAGTGGCAAACATTTCCGACTCCGTGGACCGCGTTGGGAGGCCCGGTTTGTGTGTCCGCCTATGCCGGCGACGGTCGGGCGCGAGTTCTGGATAAAGGTGTTTGTCCTGTCTGCAAGTTCGCGCGTGGCTCCCGCACCGTGGAATCTCTCCGGGTCGAGTCTTTTCCCGCCCGAGGCAATGTCCTTCGACTGGATTGCGATGGCGTCGCCCGCGAGGCGTATTCGTCCGAGTTGATAGCGGCTCTGAGCGTCGCGGAGCGCGAGCCGTTTGAGTGGCGGGAAGTCTTTTCCTACCGCAAGAGTCGTCGCCGCTTTTTCGAGTTGGTTCCGCGCCAAGTTCTGTCCTTTGTGGCGTTGATCGGACCTTCCGCTTGGACTTGGCGTTGCTCTGAATGCAACGGGACAGCCTCGATGTTCTGGACTCCGGGCTGTCTGGAATTGCCAGACTTTATTGAGGCCACAAATAGCTTGGCGAGTGCGGCTTCATTCGCAGTAGGCGATCAGCGTGAACCGCAACTTTGCCTTAGTTCTGACCGTTGGCGCGTTTTGGCGGGGCAGCCTTAT
>JBIIUN010000481.1:0-3744 GCA_044339945.1 Kapaibacterium sp. (SeqCode) | reverse complement strand
CGTTGCGGCCCGCCGGGCATGTGTTGGGCTCCGCCATGTCCCTCGTCGAATGCGGCGGCGAATCGCTGCTCTACACGGGTGACTTCAAGCTGCGTCCCGGCCTCAGCGCCGAACCGTGCGAACCGGTCCACGCCGACACCCTGGTGATGGAAACCACCTTCGGTCGGCCGGAGTATGTGTTGCCCCCGACGGAACGCATCGTGGCGGACATCGTGGCCTTCTGCCGCGCGACGTTGGCGGACAACCAGGTGCCCGTGCTGCTGGGCTACTCACTGGGCAAGGCCCAGGAACTCCTGGCCTGCCTCGCGGACGCCGGCCTGCCCGTGATGCTCCAGGAACAGGCCGCGAAGCTGACCCGCATCTACGAGGGCTTCGGCCAGAAGTTTCCCGAGTGGCGCCACCTCAAGCCCGCCGCCGCGGCCGGCCATGTCGTGATCGCGCCGCCGGGCGGGGCGACCGCGAAGCTGCGCGAACAATTCCCCGGGTGCCGGCTGGCCATCGCCACGGGCTGGGCGCTGGACCCGGGCTGCCGGTATCGCTACCGCGCCGACGCGGCGTTTCCGCTGAGCGACCACGCGGACTTCCCCGACCTTGTGGAATTTGTCCGCCGGGTGGCGCCGAAGCGTGTGTTCACGCTGCATGGCTTCGCCGCGGACTTCGCCACCCACCTGCGCGGCCTGGGATTCGATGCCCAACCGCTGGTGGCGGCCCCGCAGCTCGAACTCGGACTTGGCTTCACGCTCGGCCGCGCCTGACCCGAGGACGAGGTCAACCGCGGCAATTCGCTTCCCCGTGTGGGTTTCTCCGTCCGGAGTTTGCGGGGCAGTGAACGCGGTGCAGTCCTCGTCGGTCTGGTCTGTGAAGTCGACGGGCACCAAAGGGCGATTCCCTCTCCTCGGGGGAGAGGTAAAGGGTGAGGGCGGGCAACCTTCACGCTCGGGCGCAACGCAGGAAGATGGCGCTGCGCGGGTCCAACCCGCCCTCACCCCGGCCCTCTCCCCCGAGGAGAGGGAGTCGCGTTGCCAGCCTCGTTTCCAACCACAAACGCAGGGGAAGAGGACCGTTCGTTGGACCGGCCCAGCCCTGAAGAAAAGCTGCGCCCGCCAATCCCGGGCCGCCGGAATGACGTTCGTCCGGCTTACCGGGGCGGCGTGGTGTTGAGCACTTCGAGGTCGAGTTCGCCGGGTTTGGGTTTCATTGCCTGGAAGGCCTGCCGTTGTTCGGGCGTGAGTTCGGCTTCGACCTCGGCGGCGAGGCGACCGATGACGTTCGTGGTCTTGGCGAGGGTTTCCCGGCGTATCACCTGCAGCTCGCGCACGGCGCGGTCGAGGTGCGCCTGGACCTTGGGGCCTTGTTCCGGCGTCGGCTTCACGAGGCGTTCAAACTCCCGCGAGACGTGCTCGTTCCAGTTGGCGGGATTGTTCCGCGAATCCAGTTCCGTCCGCGCCCAGCGCCGGCCGATGAGGCCACCGACGCAGGCGCTGACGAGGGCGAGCGCGACCAGGTCGGCGACGATGCGCGACTGTTTCCTCATAACTTCCAGAGCACTTGGGCCACGGTGTTCTCCACGCCGGTGCGGCCGAGCGTCGGGGGACGCCGGGCGGAAAATTCAAGGACCAGCATGAGCGCGCCGCAGGCCGTCATGAACGCCAGCGACTGCCGCGCCCAGCGGAGCCAGAGGTCGTCCCAGTGGGGCGTGGCCGTCGGCGTGGCCCGTGCCAGCACGCGGGTGGCGAAGCCGGCCGGGGCCGTTTCGTCCGCGGGCGGCGGCGAGACCCGGCGGGCTTGGGCCGCGAGTTCCTGCCAGCGTTGGTCAAAGTCATTCATGGAAACATCCTTTCGCGAAAGCCCGCCGCCACCTTACGCAGCCGGTGCCGGGCGCGGAAAGCCCGCACCTTCACCGCCGGCCGGCTCCAGCCGGTGAGCTGGCTGATCTCGGCCACCGACTTCTGTTCGAGGTCCAGCAGGCGGATGACCCAGCGGTCGTCCGGCGACAGCTGGGCCAGCAAATGTTCGACCGCCTCGGCCGCCGAGGTGTCGGGCGTTTCCGGCGGCGGCGCGGCGGCATTCAGCAGGAATTCGAGCCACTGGTTTTCCTCGTCGCCCAGGTCGCTGCACCGCAGCTCCGGCCGGCGGCGTTCCGCCCGCAGCGCGTCGAGGCAGGTCCGCACGGTCAGCCGCGAAACCCAGTGCTCGAACGGGACGCCGGCCTGCGCCTCGTAGCGGTCGAGCCGGGCAAACAGCTTCACGAAGACTTCCTGGGCCAAGTCCTCCTCGGCCAACCGCACGGGCCGATGGCCGCGCACGATGCGGATGACGAGCGGGTAGAGCGCCTCGACCAACGCCCGGGAGGCGTCGGCGTCGCCGGCACGCGCGCCGGCCAGCCACCGTTCGAGTTCGGGGCCGGCTTCGGTCATGCACGAGAAGATGGACAGGGCATCGCAACACTCCCAGTAACGCCGCCGCGGGGCGGACGGTTACAGGCGGATTTCGGCGCCAGAGTTGCCGGCCGGCGGCTTCCGGGCCAGCCTTCCCGCGTGGCAAGGCCCAAACTGGACGCTGCGGGACCCGCAATGCTTCTCTTCTCCGTCGCTTGGAGCGGAACAGAATTCCCCCGAGACGTTGCGCGCACAGCCCCCTCTCTTCCCGACGGAGGAGGGAGGAGAGGGTTGGGGAGAGGAGGCGTTCCCAGTCATCCGAAGGCCGGCGGGAGCCCCTCTCCCCGACCCTCTCCCCGCGCTTCGCCGCGGGGCGAGGGAGCGACTCACAAGTGGGGCCGGACTCGGCCTCAGAGAATTGCTGTAACCGGCCGGCCCCGCGCGGCGTTTACCGTGGCAGTTACATGCACATGAAAAGACTCGTTGGCCCCTTACTGGCGTTGTTCTGGCTTGGTTCCGTCCTCGGCGCGGAACCGTCGACCAATCCCCCGGCGCCCGCCGAAATCGTCACGGTGCCCAATTTCCGGCTGCTCGATCACCGGGGGCAATCCCATGAACTTTACCGGCACAAGGACGCGCGGCTCGTCGTGCTGCTGGTTGCCGGCAACGGCTGCCCCATCGTCCGGCACGGGCTCACCGAGCTGAAACGCCTGCGCGAGGAGTTCGGGTCGCAGGGCGTCCGGTTTGCGCTGCTGAACGCCAACGCGCACGACACCCGCGAGGAAACCGTCGCCGAGGCCAAGGAGTTCGCCATAGATTTCCCGATCCTGCTGGACCCGGCCCAGGCCACCGTCCGCGCCCTGGGCCTGCGTCGCACGGCGGAGGTGCTGGTAATCGAGCCAGCGAATTGGCGGTTGGTTTATCGCGGCGCGCTGGACGACCGGGTGGATTACGGCCAGCAGAAGCCCAAGGCCACACAGCGGTTTGCGGCCGATGCCATTGCCGCTGTCCTGGCCGGGAAACCGGTGGTGTTCGCCCGCACCGAGGTGAAGGGCTGCGCCATCAGTCCCGACGTGACCGGTCCCGTGGACTACGCCACCCAGGTCGCGCCGCTGCTCGGGCAACATTGCGTGAGCTGCCATAGCCCGGGTGCCATCGCGCCGTTCGCCTTCGGTAGCTACGAAAAGGTTCGCGGCCGCGCCGGCACCATTGCCGACGTCCTGCGCGAGGACCGGATGCCCCCGTGGCATGCCGACCCGCAGCATGGGAAGTTTTCCAACGACCGCTCGCTGACCCCGACCGAACGCGCCACCTTGCTCGAATGGATTGCCCAAGGGGCGCCCCGCGGCACCGGCGCCGATCCGTT
>JBIIUN010000077.1:0-13626 GCA_044339945.1 Kapaibacterium sp. (SeqCode) | reverse complement strand
GCGCCCTTGCGTGCTGGCCTGCCCCTCTCCCCCACCCTCTCCCCGCTCGTGCCTCGCAGGGCGAGGGAGTCACACGGAGGCAGTCGCCAGATCCGCCCTTGTGAGGTCACCCCGCAAGCGCCGGCAATCTTTTGGGCGACGAACTGAGGGCCTTGGGCGCCCGGGCGGTCAGTCAGTCCGTGAGGAAGTGGCAGTTGTAGCCGCCGGGATTCTTGATGAGGTATTTCTGGTGATACCCTTCGGCGACGTAAAACTCGGAGGCCGGCGTGATTTCCGTGACGATGGGGCGCTTGAACCGGCCGGACTGGTCGAACTGGGCCTTCACCTTGCCAGCCGCGGCCTTCTGGGCTTCGTCCGCGACGAAGATGGCCGAACGATACTGCGTGCCAATGTCGTTGTGCTGGCGGTTCAGGGTCGTCGGATCGTGCATCCGGAAGAAGAAGCCCAGCAGGGTTTCGTAGCTCACGAGCGCCGGATCGAACACAACGCGGACCGCCTCGGCATGGCCGGTCCGGCCCGTGCAGATTTGCTCGTAGGAAGGATTCTTCGTGGTGCCGCCCGTGTAGCCGACCGCAGTTTCCAGCACGCCGGGAATCTTGCGGATGATTTCCTCCATGCCCCAGAAGCAGCCGCCGGCCAGGATGGCGGTTTCGCGTTTCGGCGCCGCGGCCGCCGTGGCTTCGCCCGCCTTGATCAGGCCCGCCTTCACGAACGGTTCCAGATGCGCCGCGTAACCTTCGGCCGCCATCTTTTCCACCGGGATGAAACGCAGCGAGGCGGAGTTGATGCAGTAGCGAAGCTGGGTGGGGCCGGGACCGTCGTCGAAGACATGGCCCAGGTGGGAATCGGCCCGCTGCGAGCGGACTTCGGTCCGCACCATTCCGTGGGCACGGTCCTGCTTTTCCGCCACGGCCCCGGTCAGCAGGGGGCGCGTGAAACTGGGCCAGCCGGAGCCGGAATCGAACTTGTCGAGCGAGCTGAACAGCGGCTCGCCGGAGACGACATCAACGTAGATGCCGGGCAGCTTGTTGTCCCAGTAGGCGTTGCGGAAAGGCGGCTCAGTCCCGCACTGCTGCGTGACGGCGAACTGCTCGGGCGTGAGCCGACTTTTCAATTCAGCGGCAGCGGGCTTCTGGAAATCGCTCATGATGACAGGGGCGGAATTGGTGGCGGAGGGGAGTTTGGCCACGGGCGGGCGACGCAGGACGAAGGCAAACGCCACCCCGACGAGAATACCGACGAGGACCAGGGCAAGGCGGGTTGGTTTCATGCGTGTGCGACGGTGGCCAAGGTGGCGCGGAACCCGGCGGGGGCAACTGCCTTCACCAAGGTGTCTTGCGCTTGGCCGGCGTCTTCGCGGCCTGGGGACGCTTCTGCTCCGGCTCCAAGGCCTCGTCGATGACCTTCAGCAACGCATTGCGCCCCTTCCGCTCGTGGGCGGAGCACTTGATGACCAACGGTGGGTTGGCAGTCCATTCCGCGAGGCGCGCGGTGAACAGCCCGATGTTCTCCTCGGAACGCGCCTCCCCGACCTTGTCGATCTTCGTGAAGACGAGGACGAACGGCACCTCGTTATCCACGAGAAACTCCACGAACTCGAGGTCGATGTCCTGCGGCGGGATCGAGGAATCGATCAGGGTGAAAACGCAGGCGAGGTTGGGCCGGTCAACGAGATAGGTGGCAACCGCGGCGTTGAAGTTCGTCTTCTCGGCCTTGGCCACCTTGGCGTAGCCGTAGCCGGGCATGTCCACGAGCCGCCAGCGACGGTTGATGTCGAAGAAGTTGAGGTGCTTGGTGTGGCCCGGCGTCGCCGAGACGCGCGCCAGGTCCCGCTGGCCCACCAGCATGTTCAGCAACGACGACTTGCCGACATTGGAACGGCCGGCGAAGGCGAATTCCGGCTGATCGTCATCGGGACAGGACGCCAAGTCGGGCGCGCTCCGCAGAAAGGTCGCGGTCGAAGTGTTCATGCGGCCGGGAGCATAGGGCCGAATTCGCCCCCGTCACGACCGCGGCCGGATTTTGTTTGGCCCGGCGGACGCCGGTTCAGTGATGGCAGCAGGCCGGATCGTCGGCCGCCAACACCGGGCTGACGTAGGGGATGCCCAGCGAAAGCCCGCGCAGGATCAGCAGGACCGCAACCACCGCCAGTGACACGGGCACGAGTTGTTGCAGCCGGAACCGGATCGCGGCCGAAAGGGCGTGGCCGCTGAGCCCGATGCCCAGCATTAGCGGCAGGGTCCCGAGGCCGAACAGCGCCATATAAGCCATCGCCGCGAGCAAGCTGCCGGTCGCGGTGGCGCCGGCGCAGGCGGCGTAGACGAGTCCGCACGGAAGCAGGCCATTGAGCAGCCCGAGCAAACCCAGCGACGAAAGCGTCCGTCGTTGCAGCAGGCGTCCGAAACTGGCCTTGAGCCGGAGCACCGCCCGGACCACCGGCGTGCCAGCCCCAAGCCGGGCCGAGAAGAGCAGGCCGAGCAGGATGAGCGAACCCGCACCGACCGAAAGCCAACGCTGGATGCCGGCGAGGGCGAGCGACTTGCCCAGCAGGCCAAACACCGCGCCCAGCACCGTGTAGGTCGCGAGCCGGCCGAGGTTGTAAGTTAAACGGCTGGCCAGAAAGCCCGCCACACCGCCGCCCGGATGGGGCAAGGCCATTGCCAAAGGACCACACATGCCCGCGCAGTGCAGGCTGCCCGCCAAACCCAGCATGAAGGCGGTCCAAAGCATGTTCAGCGCGTCGCAGGTCCCGCCACCAGCACCGTCTGCTCAGCCGTGTAGGCCGAACCGGAGGCAGTCCAGTTTACCCGAATCTTCCAGCGTCCCTCGCGCAGTTCCGACGCGTCCACCGACTGCCGGCCGGCGGCATCGGGCGCGAGCGCCAATTCGCGGTCCAAGGTGGAATCGGACGGACGGTAGAGCTGGATCTTCCCCACCACGTCCCGGGAGGCAGCACCCGCGGGCAACGCCACAACGACCCGGTTGGCCGTCGCGTCGTAGGCGATGCCGACCGGTTCGCCGAGCGCTTTGGTGCGGGCTTCGCTGTCGATCTGTTGCTGGAAGCGGACCTCCCGCTCGTAGTAGTCGGCGCCGACGAGGTCGACGCGCTGGCGCACGGCCCAGACGCCGAAGGAAACGACACACGAGACGAAGACCGTGAAGAACGCGATCACGGCGTAGGGCCACGGATTGAAGGCGGGCTTGGTGGGGTTGGCAGTCATGGCAGGCAGGAATCAGCGGGGACCGATGAAGGCGGTGTCGATGGTTTCGAGGAGCTTGTCGCCGGAATAGACGCCCACCTCCAGCTTGGTGGTGGGCCCCTTGCGATCTTCGGGTCCGAGTTCGATCAGGATGGAGGTCTGGGTCACCTTTTCCTTGGGGGCGACAAAGGTGGGGGCGCCCAGCACGACGACCTTGCCGCCGGAATTAAGCAGGCGGAACTGGAGCGGCAGGTCGCGGTTGGTCTTGTTGACGACCTTGGCCGTGTAAAGGTTGCTGATGCGCCCATCCGGGGCCGCCTGGAACAGGGCGCCGGGCGCACGCAGGAACAGCGTCTCAACCTCGGCCCGCGTGAACACGAGCACGAGGAACAACGCGATCAGGCCGGTCAGCATCGTCGCGTAAAGCTTCATGCGCGCCGTGAAACGGAGCGGTTGCCCGTGCTCGATGCCGTTCAGCGAGGCATAACGAATCAGGCCCTTCGGGCGGCCGATCTTCTCCATGACCGTGTCGCAGGCGTCGATGCAGGCGGTGCAGTTCACGCACTCCATCTGGAGGCCGTTGCGGATGTCGATGCCAGTGGGGCAGACCGTCACGCACTGGCGGCAGCTCACGCAATCGCCATGCCCCTCCTCCCGGCGGAGTTCAATGACCTGCTCGCGCTTCCAGGGGGCTCGTTGCTCGCCGCGCTTGTGGTCATAGGCGACGATCATCGAGTTCTCGTCGAGCAACGCCGACTGGAACCGGCCATAGGGGCAGATGAAGGTGCAGGCCTGCTCACGGAAACGGGCGAAGATGCCGTAGAACAGCAGCGTGAAGGCAATCATGAACCCGAGTCCGGCCAAGTGATCCATCGGGTTGTCGGTAATGATGACCTTCAATTGGTCCAGGCCGATGATGTAGCTGAGCAGCGTGTTGCCGATGAGAAACGACAGGCTGAAAAAGATGGCGTGCTTGAACAGCTTCCGGGCGATCTTCGAGGCCGTCCAAGGAGCCGCGTCGAGCGCTCGCTGGGCCTGTGAGTCGCCTTCAATGAGGTAGTCGAGTTTCCGGAAGACCATCTCCATCATCACGGTCTGCGGACAGGCCCAACCGCACCAGAGGCGACCGAAGGCGGTGGTGAAGATCATGATGCCACCGAAGAAGGTCAGCATCGCGACGGCGAAGATGATGGTGTCCTCGGGCCAGAAGATACGTCCCAGAATGGAAAACTTCCGTTCGAGGATGTTGATCATGAGCAGCGGATTGCCGTCGATGCGGATGAACGGCCCCGCGAACATGATGGCGATGAGCAGCCAGGCAAAAACCGTCCGGCGGCTATACCACACGCCGGACGGTTGCTTCGCATAGACCCACGTGCGGTTTCCATCCTTGTCGGCCGTCGCCAAGTGCTCGCGGAAATCCTGCCAATTCACCTCCCGGACCTGGGGACTGGGATCGGCGGATTCAGCGGCTTCCGCTGGCGGCGGGACGGGAATGCTCATGGGTTGTCCTTCACGGACGATGATCGCGGGCGACGATCACTCGTAAACCGTAGTGTCCTTCGGCGCGAGGTCCTCGCGCATCTTGGGATTCGGCGGATTGCTGCCGCGCAGGGTTTGGATGTAGCTCGCGACGGCCAGGATATCCGACGGTTTGAAGCCCTGCTCCTTCCACGCGAGCATGCCTTTGTCGGGCACGCCGTTCCAGATGACCTTCACGTGGTCGGTGAACTTCGGACCGTGGATCCAGTAATCGTCGCACAGGTTGGGGCCGACAAGGCCGCCACCGTCCGCCCGATGGCAGGGGGCACAGTAGGTGGCGAACAGTTGCCGGCCCTGGCCGACCACCGCCTCGTCCTTGCTGGGTTCGACCGAGGCCATGCTCGTCTCGAACTTGGCGAGGGCCGTGCCCTTGAGGGCGTTGCCGGCGGCCATCTCCTTGTCGTATTCGGCCTTCTGCAGGTCGCCCTTGGCCAGCACATGGTAGTAGCCGAGATAACCGACGCCGTAGATGACGCAGAGGTAGAACAGCCACACCCACCAGGCGGGCAGATTGTTGTCGAGTTCCTTGATGCCGTCGGCCTCGTGGTCGAGCAGCAGCGGATCCTTGGTTTCTTTGGGATCATTCATGGCGGGAGTCTTCTTGCTTCGGTGAATTGGTTTCGGAGCCGTCGTTCAGGGGCAGCGCGCCCATGTAGTTGAGGAACGGTTTCTTCTTCAGCAGGGCGAACACGACCGCCCCGGTGAACACGAGGAAGAACAGCAGCACCGAGACGATGCCGTAGAGGCCCACCCCGCCGATGTCTGTCAGGACGTTCTTGATCATGGTCGGTCAGGGGTTGGCGGTGGCGACGGCGTTGCCGGCGGCGGGGGTGACCTCCGCCTGGGGCGGAGCCGACTTGATGTCCGTGCCGAGGCGCTGGAGGTAGGCGATGAGGCCGATGATCTCCGAGCTGGGCGGGGCGTTGCTGATCATGCCGAGCTGGAGGTTGGCGACGATCTTCTTCGCCTGGGCCTCGAGTTCCTTCTGGGCGGGACCGTTCTCAAAGCCCTCGGGATACGGCACGCCCACCTTGCGCAGGGCGCCGATCCGCGCCGGCAGGGCATTGGTGTCGAGGTTCTGCGTGAGCAGCCACGGATACGGCGGCATGATGGACCCAGGCGAGGTTGAGCGCGGGTTCTCCATGTGGTTGTAGTGCCAGGCGTCGGGATACTTGCCGCCTTGGCGATGCAGGTCCGGCCCGGTGCGTTTCGAGCCCCAGAGGAACGGATGGTCGTAAACGAATTCGCCGGCCTTCGAGTATTCGCCGTAGCGCTCGGTCTCCGAACGGAACGGGCGGATCATCTGGGAGTGGCAGCCGACGCAGCCCTCTCGGATGTAGATGTCGCGGCCCAGGACCTCCAACGCAGTGTAGGGCTTCACCGAGGAGATCGTCGGGACGTTTTCCTTGATGAGATAAAGCGGGATGATCTCGATCGCGCCGCCGATGAGGATCGCCACGGCCGACAGCGCCGTCAGCAGCATGGGTTTGGCCTCCAACCAACGGTGGCCGGTGCCGGCCGCGTGGGGACTGTCGGCGAGCGCGGGCGCCTGGGCTTCGGTGTCGGGCTCGAACTTGCCGCTCTTGGCAGTGCGGTAGAGGTTATAGGCGAAGATGCACGCACCGACGATGTAGAGAGTGCCGCCGATCGCCCGCAGGCGGAACATCGGCACCAACTGAACCACGGTCTCGAGGAAGTTCGTGTAGCGAAGGAAGCCGTCGGGCGTGAATTCCTTCCACATCAGGCCCTGGGTGATGCCGGCCCAATACATTGGGATCGCGTAGAACATGATGCCCATGAGGCCGAGCCAGAAGTGCCAGTTGGCGAGCTTCACGGAATACAGCTTGGTATTCCACAGCTTCGGGAAGAGCCAATACAGCATCGAGAAGGTCAGGAAACCGTTCCAGCCCAGCGCGCCCGTGTGGACGTGGGCGATGGTCCAATCGGTGTAGTGCGACAGCGCGTTGACACTCTTGATGGAAAGCAGCGGTCCTTCCAGCGTGGACATGCCGTAGGCGGTGATGGCCACGACCATGAACTTCAGCATGGGATCCTGGCGGACCTTGTCCCACGCGCCCCGGAGCGTCAGCAAACCGTTCAGCATGCCGCCCCAGCTCGGCGCCACGAGCATCACGGAGAACACCATGCCCAGCGATTGCGCCCAGTCCGGCAGCGCGGTGTAGAGCAAGTGGTGCGGGCCGGCCCAGATGTAGATGAAGATCAGCGCCCAGAAGTGGATGATCGAGAGCCGGTAGCTGAACACGGGACGCCCCGCGGCCTTGGGCAGGAAATAATACATCAGGCCGAGGTAAGGCGTGGTAAGGAAGAACGCTACGGCGTTGTGCCCATACCACCACTGGACCAGTGCGTCCTGCACGCCGGCGTAGATGGGGTAGCTCTTGAACAGGCTGGCCGGCATCGCGAGGGAATTGCCGATGTGCAGCACCGCCACCGTGATGGCGCAGGAGATGTAGAACCAGATCGCGACGTAGATGTGCTTCTCACGGCGTTTGATGATCGTGCCGAGCAGGTTGACCGTGAAGGCCACCCAGACCACCGCGATGGCGAGGTCGATGGGCCATTCGAGTTCCGCGTATTCCTTGCTGGTCGTGAGGCCCAGCGGAAGGGTGATGGCGGCGGCCACGATGATCGCGTTCCAACCCCAGAAGTTGAGCCAGCTCAGCCCGTCGCTGAACATGCGCGCCTTGCACAGCCGCTGGAGGGAATAATAGACGCCCGTGAACATGCCGTTGCCGACGAACGCGAAGATCACCGCGTTGGTGTGCAGCGGACGCAGCCGGCCGAACGTGATGTATTGGAAGTTCAGGTTCGCCTCCGGCCAGAACAGCTGGACGGCAGCCAGCAGGCCGGCACAGAAGCCGACGATGGCCCAGATGATCGTCGCGATCGCAAACGCGCGCACGATCCGGTTGTCGTATTTGAATGTTTCTATCTTCATCTCAGTGTTGCTGTGGTTCGTTCTTCGAAACTGGCTCCGCCTTCACGGCCTGGCTGCCGTCTTCCGTCAGGATCCTCATCGAGGGGGTCGTGGTGTCTTCGTATTGTCCGGAGCGGACCGCCCAGAAAAAGGCCCAGAGAAAGCCGGCGGCGATCACGACGCTCAACGGGATGAGTATGAGAATGACGATCATGCCGGCTCGCCTTCCTTTGGCGTCGAATGCGCCGCGATTGTGACTTCCAGGCCTGCCCGCCGGCCCAGCCAACGGGTCAATCCGACCGCGAAGGCCACCACCGTGACCGAGCTGACCGGCATCAGGATTGCACAGACGACCGGGGCCAGGTTGCCGCTCGCGGCGATGGCCAGCCCCACGACGTTGTAGAGCGTCGAGATCAGGAAACTGAGGCGCACCACCAGCGTCGCCTGCCGGGCGAAGCGCAGCAGCTCGGCCGTCCGCGGCACCAGCGTGGCGTCCATGATGACATCGCTGGCCGGTGAAAACGCCCCGACCTGCTCCACCACGGCCACCCCTACGTCGCTCTGGCGCAAGGCCCCGGCGTCATTCAGGCCGTCGCCCACCATCATCACGGTGCGGCCGGACTGCTGAAGATCGCGGATGAACCCCAGCTTGTTCAGCGGGCTTTGGTTGAACTGGAGATGCGCCTTCGGCCCGAACAGGCCCGCAAACCGCTCCCGGTCGCGCTCGTTGTCGCCGCTGAGCAAGGCGATCTCGTGCCGTTCGGCCAATCCCTTGAGCAACCGGTCCGTCTCCGGGCGCAGGGCGCTAGCGAGGGTGAAAACGCCGCGGAATTGCCCATCGCAGGCCACCCAGACGGTGCTGCCGGTCGTGCCCACGTCCGCCGGAATGGCCACCCCGGCCCCTTCCAGCCAGCGGCGTGAGCCGAGCTGAAGCTTCCGCCCATCGACCCGCGCCTCGACTCCGTTGCCGGCAACTTCCCGGAAGTCCGCAACCCTCGGCAGCGTCCCCTGCCCCACCGCCAATTCGTCCGCCAGCCGACGGGAGAGCGGGTGCGTGGACTGGCGGGCTACCACCGCGATCGCCGCCGCGTCGTCAGGTGACAGTTCCTCGCCGGTGAAAACAATTTCACCGCCGTGGGCGGCGGTGAGGGTGCCGGTCTTGTCGAAGACCACGGTGTTGACCCGGGCCAAAGCCTCCAGGACGTCGGTATTGCGGACGAAGATGTTCCGGCGAGCCAAGGCTCGCAGCGCGGCGCCCAGCGTGAAAGGCGCCGCCAAGGCCAAAGCACAGGGGCAGGCCACAATCAGCACGCCGGTGAACGACCGGAGCGCCCGGGCCGGTTCCACGAAGGCCCAGAAGGTCGCCGCCGCGAGTGCGATGCCCAAGATTATCCAAGTAAACCGCTGGCTGTAGCGGTTCGTGAGGGTGTTGAAGGTGTCGTCCTTCTGCTTGCGGAAGGCGTCCTGATTCCACAGCGAGGTGAGGTAGCTCTGCGAAACCGGCTTCACCGTGACGACTTCCAGCGCGCCGCCGGTCTGCCGGCCACCGGCGTAGAGCAGTTCGCCTGCGGCCTTGGCCACGGGCTCGGATTCGCCGGTCACAAAGCTGTAGTCGATCAACGCTTCGCCGCCGAGCACCCGGGCGTCGGCGGGAATCAGTTCGCCATGGCGGATCACCAGGCGATCCCCGATGCCGATCTGGCCAAGCGAAACGCGTTCCTCGACCTGCGCCGTAGCCGCCGACGTAAGGAGGCTGGCACTGGAATTCGGAACTGAATCAGTGGCAGAACTTACGCGGCGGTTTCGAACTGCATCCGGTTCCCCCTCACCCCGGCCCTCTCCCTCGGGGAGAGGGAGAATGTCGTTACGTCGGGCAATTTCACCGGTCAGCGACTTCGATTCAGCAGGGCGCGACGCAGTCCTCGTCAGGCTGGCTTGTGGAGTGAGTTCGGCCAGGCGGGCGGCTCCCTCTCCCCGGGGGAGAGGGCTGGGGTGAGGGCGGGCCAACTCCACCGACACTCCCCGGTCCCGAATCCGGATTACCGACAGCGGGAAAAACGAGCGGTAGTCGCGGTCGAAGGCCAGCCGGTCGTAGGTCTTCTGCTGGAACACCCGGCCGCACAGCAGGAAGAAGGTCAGACCGGCCAAGGAATCGAAATAGCCTTCGCCCCGGCCGCTGATCACTTCGGCGGCGCTTTGCAGGAAAATGACCGCGATGCCCACGGCGATAGGCACATCAATGGTCATCCGGCGCTGTTGGAAGCTCAGCCAACTATTCCGGAAGAAGTCCGCGGCACTGTAAACGACCACCGGCACGCCCAAACCCAGGCTCAGCCAGCCGACCAGGGCGCGGAACGTGGGCCCGCTCAGGCTGTCGAGGCCGAAGTAAGCCGGCAGGCTGAAGAGCATCGTGTTGCCAAACACAAAGCCGGCCACGCCGAGCTGGAGCCAGAGCCGGCGCGAGACCGGGCTCGACCGCTTCCCTTCTAGGTCAGCCAGCTTGAGGTTCGGTTCGTAGCCGATGGATTCGAGCAGCGCCGCCACCGCGCTGAGTTCCACCTGCTGCGGATCGAATGAGATGATGGCTTCCTGTCGGGCAAAATTGACCCGGGATTGACCGATCCCGGGCTTCAGCCGGAAGAGGTTTTCCAGCAGCCAGACGCAGGCAACGCAGTGAATCGAGGGAAGATGCAACGTCACCCGGGTCGTCTTGCCGTCGTCGAAGTCCACGAGGCGCGCCCGGACCGAGGATTCGTCGAGGAACCGGAATTTCTCCGCGTCCGCCGGGTTTTCGATCCGCCGGCCGGCGTCGGCGCTCAGTTCGTAGAACTGACCCAAGCCATTCTCGGCGAGCAGTTCAAAGACGGTCTGGCAACCGTGGCAGCAGAAGGACTTCCCGGCGGCGGTGAACGCCGTTTCGCCGCAGGCCGTGCCGCAGTGATGGCACACGACCGACGCGGGCCGTTTCGCCGTCGCTTCGGCCCTGCCCACGGTCGCCCTGAGGTCGGCGGTGACTGACGATGGTGCAAACAAAGCGGGCGCATGCATGGGCCAAAAGCTGCCGCCCGGCTCACACTCCTTTGCCGTTCACTCACCTGCTGTTGAGGGTCATGACAACTTATGTCCGGCTTTGGCGGCCCGGATTCGCGCAAAAGTGAGCAAAAACGCATTTCTGCTTTTTCCAAGCGCGGCGAACGGACCGGTTTCGATGACAAATTCCGGCTAGGTGGGGCCGCCCATCCCATCTCTCTGCCCGCGATCGCCCGCGAGCTCTTTGCGCTGACCGGCCATCCCAGAATGCTGTTCCCCCCGGACGGACGGAACGGGGCTCGCTGGTGCCGGCTCACGCGGCGCCTTCGTCCGCCGCTTCCGAACGGGAGCAAGCCGCCTTGATCGGTCGGCTATCGGCCCAACGGAACCTGCCGTGGGTGCATCAGGTAGGCGAGCAGGTCGCGGGCGTCATTCGCCGGCAAGGCGGTGAGCAAGCCTTCAGGCATCATGGATTGGTCGGAGGATTCCAGGGATTGGATTTCGCCCCGGTCGAGCACTCGGCTCTCGGTCTGGCTCTGAAACGTCACCGTGCGGGCGGTCGGTTCCCGCAACACGCCGTTGAGGACGCTGCCATCCTTCAGTGTGGCCACGGTCATGCGGTAGTCCGCCGCCACCACGGCGCTGGGCGCAACGATGTTCTCCAACAGGTAATCCAGGCTGGCGCGGCCGGAACCGGTCAGATCAGGCCCGACGCGGCCGCCTTCGCCGTAAAGCTGGTGGCAGGGCGCACAGGCTTGGGCGAAGGCCTTCCGGCCATTCGGCAAGTTGGCGGCCTGCAGCCGGTCGGGCGTCAACTGCGTCCGCCACCGGGCCAGCTCGGCGGCGTGGGTTTCGCCGGCAACCTTCACGGTGCCCCAGACTTCTCCGAGCTGCCGAGCCAGGGCGGCGTCACCCAGGCCGGCGATCTGCCGGGCGTGAAAGGCCGTCAGGTCCGTGCGGGCCACCCGGCCGGCAGCGACCGCATCCAGCAGGGCCTTGGCAGCAACGGGACGCGTAACCAGCGCGCCGAGGACGGCCGGACGTTCTTCCAGGCCCAGCCATTGGTAGCGTTGCAAGGCGAAGGCCGGGGCGTCCGCTTCGCCCAATTGGAGCAACCCGACGAGGGCCGTCGGCCGCAGCGCGCCGTCATCCGCCGCCGTCCGCAGCAGGGGCGCCAGACCGGCGGCGTTGCCGGCGAGCAACGTCCGGAGAGCGGTGCGCCGGGCCGTGGGATCGGCCTTGCCGTCGGCGAGGACCTGCTTGAGGTCGTCCAGCGCCCGACCGTCGCCGAAGAGCAGGTTCAGGCCGCGGAGTTGGTCCTCGACGTCCGGGACGGAGATTTGGCGAACCGCCTCGGAAAAGGCCTTCCACGGCCCGGGCGCCGTGGCCTTGCGCCAGCCACGGAGGCCGTCGCCCAATCCGCGCACGAGGTCGGCCTGGACGGGTTCGGGCCAGCCCAGGGCGGCTTCAAGGAGGGAAGCCACCGGGCCGGGCTTGGTTTCGAGGTCTTCGGCGAGCCGACGGGCGATGAACTGGCGGAGCTGCGGTGACGTGGCGGCCTTGGTAAGGGGCACCGCGAGATCGGGCTGGGCGGCGAGCAACGGTTCGAGACCGGTCCAAAGCAGGAGCGGCAGGTTGTGGTCGCGGGCGCTTTCCGTGCGGGCCACCAGTGCGAGCGCCAGCGCCGCGCGGTCGGGGACGGCCAGCTTCTGCAAGGCGGCGGTCAGGTAAAGCAGCACGGATTCAAACTGGTCCAGTTGCGCCCGCTCCACGAAGACGGTCTGGATGGACTTGAGCGCGGCCACGGCAGCCTCCTGGCGGACACGAGCCGTGCCCGGATCGGCGATCCGCCGCTGAAGCTCCGGAATGGAATCGGCGAGCAGGCGGATAGCCCAAGTCCGGATGGACTCCTGGCCGTCGCGGGTCGGCCCCGTGATCCGTTCCACCAGCCAACCGGTGTCGATTGGGCCAAGGACATTCATCGCCCACAGCACCCGCAAGCGGGCGGCCAGCTTCGTCTGTTTGCCAAATTCCTGCTGCAACTGGGTCACCGACGGAAAATTCTTCAAGCCGGCGTGCTGCCGGTCGGCGATGACCCGGCGGGCCTGGCGGGCGAGCCATTCGTTGGAATCGGTAATCAGCCCCAGCAGTTCGTCCGAGGTCGCCCGGCTGACGTCGGGATGCGCCGGCGGCTTCGGCTCGCCGTAGGTCACCTTGTAAATGCGGCCGGAAGTCCGGTGGACGCCATCGTGGTCGTGGCATTCGCCCGTGTCGGACCAGTCGGCAATGAACACGCCGCCGTCAGGCCCCTGGATCAGGTCGAGCCCGCGGAACCAGGGATCGCCGACTTTCAGGAAGTCGCGGTCGTGTCTGCCCACGTAGCCAGAGCCCTGCCGTTCGAGGCGTTCCAGGTTCACGCGGCGGCCGTGCAGGTTGAGCGTGAAGAGTTTGCCGCGGTATTCGGCGGGCCAATTGTCGCCCTGGTAGATCATCAGCCCGCAGTGCGCGTGGCCGCCGCCGAGTGCGTCGCTGCCGGCGGCGAAGCTGCTGCCGTCGAACGCCGCGGCGGATTCCTGCCAGCCGGCGCCGGTATCGAAGTGGTAGTGGTCGGCGTGCTGGGCGATAAGCGCGTAGGCGTGCGGGTCCACGTCGTTGCCGTGCATGCGCTGGAAATGGGCGCCGGGAATGGCGTGCCACAGGTGGCCGATGACCGTGTTGATGAAGAACGGTTCGCCGACCTCGTTCCAGTCGAGGCCCCAGGGATTGGTCGTGCCGTGCGAAACGGCCTCGAAGACGCGCCGGGTGGGATGGTAACGCCAGATGCCGCCACGCATCTCGACCCGGTCGGCCTCCGCGGTGCCCGGCACGCCGATCTTCGCGCCGCTGGAAATGCCGATCCGGCCCCACAGCCAGCCG
>JBIIUN010000480.1:0-3754 GCA_044339945.1 Kapaibacterium sp. (SeqCode) | reverse complement strand
CAGCACGTGGGAACGGCGGACCCGTTCCATGATCAGCTTGGTGACGTGCCCGAGGTCCGTGAGGAAACCCAGGTTGCCGCCGTTCGTTTCGAGCAGGAAGCCGACCGGGTCCATGGCGTCGTGTGGGACGCTGAACGTCTGCACCTGGATCTCACCAAGCGCGAAGTCGGCGCCCGTCTGGAAGGTGCGAAACTGGAACTTCGTCTTGGGAAAATCCTTCTCGATGGCCTCGCGGGTGAAGCGGTTGGCGTAGATCGGGATCTCAAGTTTAGCGCACAGGGTGCCGAGTCCCTGAATATGGTCCCCGTGTTCGTGTGTGACGAGGATGCCGCTGAGGCCTTCCGGCGCCCGTCCGATGGCGGCGAGCCGTTCCCGGATCTGGCGGGCGCTGAACCCGGCATCGATCAGGAGCCGGGTTTCGCCCGCTTCGAGGTAGGCGCAATTGCCCGTGCTGCCGCTGCCAAGGATGGTGAACTGAACCGCCACGCGGCGACGTTAGGGAAGCGACCCGCCCCGGCAAGCAGATGACGCGCCAACGCTTGTTTAGTTTTGGAACCTCGGTAACGTGACGTCGTCCAATGTCACAGGGCTTACATCTCTCGCAGCGCATGTCGCAGCAGATGGTGCTGTCGCCGCAGCTCCAGCAATCGCTGGCGTTGCTGCAGGCGCCGGTGCTGGAGCTGAAGGCCATGGTGGAGCAGGAGCTCCAGCAAAATCCCGTGCTGGAAGAGGTGGCCGCCGCCGAACCCACGATGGAGGAACGCGCCAACGAGGGCGAGGACCCGCACAACCAAGCCGACCCGGCCGAGCCGCCGGCCGATACGCAGTTCGATCCGGCCACCGAAAAGCCCAGCAACGAGCCGGTGGACAAGTTCGACGAGGACCTCCAGCGCCTGCTCCAGTTGGATCAGGACTGGCGGGACCACTTTGCCGCCGCGGCGGGACCGACCCGGGTTTCGCCCGAGGACGAAGAACGGCGGCAGTTCATGTTCGACTCGCTGACGGCCGAAACGTCACTCCAGGAGGAACTGCTGGATCAGGTGCGGACCGCCGACGTGGACGACCGCCAGCGGCTGATTGCCGAGCTTCTGGTCGGGAATATCGACGATCACGGTTACCTTCAGGCCGGCTTGGAGGAGCTTTCCTTTTCCACGGGCATCGCGGTGGAGGATCTCGAGGCGGCGCTCAAGATTGTGCAAAGTTTCCAACCGCCCGGCGTAGGCGCGCGGGACTTGCGGGAATGCCTGATGCTCCAACTGGAGCGCGCCAACCGGCAGGAGACGCCCGAATACCGCATCGTGCGGGATCACATGGAGGCATTGGGCAAACGCCGTTTCCCGGAGATCGCCCGCCACCTGGGCGTGACGCCGGCCGAGGCCCAGAAGCTTTCCGAGCGCCTCGCCCAGCTGGACCCGCGCCCGGGCCGGGCCTACGCGGCCGAACCCAACCAATACGTCGTGGCCGAGGTCCAGGTGACCCGCGAAGACGACGGCCCCGCGGGTTTCCTCGTGAGCGACCTGGTGAACCTGCGCTCACTGGCGCGGAAGTTCATCCAGGCCAACGACATGATTCCGCCCGACCGGTTGTCGGCGTTCCTCTTCGCGCAATTTTCGGAGCCGCTCCAGAATGAGCTTCGGCAATTGGCGGAACTCGGCATGTCGCCCGACGCCCAGGAGCCGCTGCGGAAAACCTTGGCCGGTGAACTGAACCGGATCATCCAGGACGCCGAGGTCCAGTCGCCGGAGCTGTTCAACCAGGTGAACTTGTCGGACGACGCGGCGATTCCGCTCAAAAAAGGTGCGGCGTCCGTGCGCCTGCGGCGGATGATGCTGGAGGACGGCTATCCCGCCGAAATCGCCCGGCGGCGGGCGACCTACACCGTCTCGACCAGCGACGACAACCTGCCTCACCTGCGCATCAGCAATTTCTACAAGGACCTGCTGTCCAACGCGGAGACGACCGCCGAGGCGCGCGACTACATCCGCGACAAGATCAAGGCCGGCAAATTCCTGATCAAGAGCCTCCACCAGCGCCAGAGCACGATCCAGAACATCGCCCGCGAGATCGTGAAACGGCAGCGGGACTTCTTCGAACACGGCGTCTCGCACCTGCGCCCGATGACCATGCTCCAGGTCGCCGAGGTCGTGGGCGTGCACGAGACGACCGTGAGCCGGGCCGTTTCCGGCAAGTTCATGGCCACCCCGCAGGGGCTGGTGGACATGAAGTTTTTCTTCACCTCCGGCGTCGCAACCTCCAGTGGCGAATCCATGTCCAACAAGAGCGTGAAGACGGTCCTCGCGGAAATGATCGCCGGCGAGAACAAGGGCCAGCCGCTCTCCGACGAGGAGCTGGTGGCGAAGCTCAAGGAGAAGGGCATCATGATCGCCCGCCGCACCGTCGCGAAATACCGGGCCGAGCTGGGCGTCCTGCCGAGCCACCTGCGCCGGGACTACTGAGCCGCATTGACCAGGGGTCGCATCCATTCGCCATGGCCGCCGGAGCTGGTTCGCGCGGTCGCTGCGGACGTAAGTCCGTGGGCATGCTGATCGGCGCGGCTCGACTGCCACCGACTCACGTCGGCGGCTACCCCGGGAGCTTCGACTGCCAGCTCAGCCACGGTGAAAAGATACGCCCACGACCAGGACTCCGGCCAAAAAATTGCCGATTCGGCCGTTTTCCCCGCGCCCACCGGCGGCTAGCCTCCCGCCGTCCGCGCATGAGTCCCAGTCCCACCGAAATCCTCGCCACGGTCCTGTTCGCCCTCGCCGTGCTGCACACCTTCTGCGTGAAGCGGTTCGCGCACTGGGCGCACCGTTATCCGTCCGGCTCCATCCAGGAGAACCTGCTCCACTTCCTCGCCGAGACCGAAGTCGTGTTCGGGCTGTGGGGTGCCGCGCTGTTCCTGGGCATCGCGGCCCTGAAAGGTTCCATGCACCACGCCGTGGAATACGTCGAGGGGCTCAATTTCACGGAGCCGAAATTCGTCTTCGTGATCATGGTCGTGGCGGCCACCCGGCCGGTCGTCCGGCTCGCCGAGTCCGTGATCTCGCTGGCGGCCCGCGCCTTGCCGTTCCGGGAAAGCGTGGCGTTCTACTTCGCCGCGCTCGGGTTCGGCCCGCTGCTGGGCTCCTTCATAACCGAACCCGCGGCGATGACCCTGCTCGCGATCCTGCTCAAGCGGCGTTATTTCGACCGCGACATCAGCCCCAAGCTCGCCTACGCCACGCTCGGCCTGCTGTTCGTAAACATCTCGGTGGGCGGCACGCTGACGCACTTCGCCGCGCCGCCGGTGCTGATGGTCGCCACCAAATGGAACTGGGGCACCGCCTACATGTTCGAGCACTTTGGCTGGAAGGCCGCCTCGAGTTGCCTCCTGTCCACCGCCGTCGTGGTGGCAGTGTTCCGGCGCGAGCTGAACGCCCTCGAAACAATTCCCGTCCGGCAGGCGCCGATCCCGGCCTGGCTGACGATCCTGCACCTGATGTTCCTCGGCTTGGTCGTGGTGTTCGCCCATCACGCCGACGTGTTCTTCGGGGTGTTCATGGTCTTCCTCGGACTGGCGACCGCGACTAGGGAATACCAGGACAGCCTGAAATTCCGCGAGGGCCTGCTGGTCGGTTTCTTCCTGGCGGGATTGGTCACGCTGGGTTCGCTACAGGCGTATTGGCTGAAGCCGCTCATCCAAAGTCTGGGCGGCGCCGCGCTGTATTTCGGTGCCACCGGCCTGACCGCCATCACCGACAACGCGGCGTTG
>JBIIUN010000479.1:0-3759 GCA_044339945.1 Kapaibacterium sp. (SeqCode) | reverse complement strand
CGGGTGAAGGGTTCCACCGGCAGGAGTTCCGCGAGCTTCGCCAAAAGCAACCGGGCTTGGGCGCTGGTTCCCTTGGTCACGCCGAACTCACGTTCCGCGAGCACGACCACGGAGAGCCTCAAATCGCCGAACGCCCCCTGCATTCGCGCGACCAGACCTTGCGGGCCGCCGCGCATGTAGGCGGAGATCGTGTTGGTGTCGGGCAGGTAGATCATTCGTCGCGCGGCAGATCAGGGGACCCCTGCGCCGGAACGTCCTCCAAATCCGGGCAGGAACCCGCCAAGCCAATGAAAGCCTGTCTGCGGGCTTCGAAGTCCGAAGTCATCGGCTCCAGCAACACGCCGGATTCCGTCTTCGACACCTTGACCACCTCGCCGGGCAAACGGAACTCGCGCGGCAATCGCACCGCCTGCGAACCGCCATGCTGGAATATCCGCGCCGTCGCCACCTTCGTCATAGCTACAGGTAGCTACGCATTCCACCTAGGGTCAAGCTCGGCGCCCAAACCGGAGGCGAAAACAAAATTCCCGCGCCGGGACGGGCGCGGGAATCAAATCCACGGCGGAGCAGCAGCTCCGCCCTACCGACGAAGGTTCAGGCCTTCACCTGCTTCACCTTGGCCCACTTCTTCGACTTGGCCGAGGCGAGCACGGCGTCCACGACGTAGTCGGTGGCGAGGCCGTCCTTGAAGTCGGGCTTGCAGCCCTTGCCGCTTTCGAGGCCCTGCACGAACTCGACCATCGCGTGCACGAAGCTGTGTTCGTAGCCGAGCTGGAGGCCGGGAACCCACCACTTGCCGCAGTAGGGATGGTCGCCGTCACTGACGTGGACGCTCTTCCAGCCGCGCTCCGGACCTTCGTCGGTATAGTCAAAGATCTGGAGGCGATGCAGGTCGTGCAGGTCCCACTTGAGGGACATGTTCGCGCCGTTGATCTCGAAGGTGTAGAGCGCCTTGTGGCCGCGGGCATAGCGCGTGGACTCGAAGAGGCCGAGGGAGCCGTTGTTGAAATGGCAGTGGAACAGGCACGCGTCGTCGATGCTGACCTTCTCGACCTTGCCGGTGAGGTTGTGTTTGCGCTCCTTGACGAAGGTCTCGGTCATCGCGCTGACGTCCTTGATGCCGCCGTTGAGCCACATGGCGGTGTCGATGCAGTGAGCCAACAGATCGCCCGTGACGCCGGAGCCGGCGACCTTGGCGTCGAGGCGCCAGAGGCCGGTGCCGCCCTGCGGGAGGTCGGCGTTGATGGTCCAGTCCTGAAGGAAGTTCGCGCGGTAGTGGAAGATGCGGCCAAGCTTGCCGGAATCGATGAGCTGCTTGGCCAGCACGACGGCGGGGCAACGGCGGTAGTTATACCAGACCATGTTGGGCACGCCGGCCTTCTCGATGGCCTTGAGCATCTTCTCGGCGTCCTTGGAGTTCAGGCCGAGGGGCTTTTCGCAAAGGATCATCTTGCCGGCCTTGGCGGCGGCGATGGCCTGCTCGGCGTGCATGTTGTTCGGCGTGGCGATGTCGATGACGTCGATGTCGTCGCGCTCGATGAGCTTCTTCCAATCGGTCTCGATGGACTTGTAACCCCACTTGTCGGCGAACTCCTGCACCTTGGCGGCGTCGCGACCGCAGACGGCCTGCGGGACGACCTCGTAGGAGGAGGGGAAGAAGTGGTTGACCTGGTGGAAGGCGTTGCTGTGGGCGCGGCCCATGAAGCTGTAGCCGATGAGCCCGATGCGAAGTTGTTTCTTGGCCATAACGATGTCGTGGAAAACGCCAAAACGGTCAGCGCGAAGCGCCCGGCTTCGCAAGCCAGAAGTCGGGTCATCCCCTGAATCCGCGCGCATTGACCGCGGCGCCTCGCCTTCGACCCGGGGCCACCGGCCAGCGGGCTGGCCGGTGGCAAGGCCGCTTGACCGGGCCCCGCCCCTCCCTACCGTCGCCCGGACTTTTCTGAAGTTGCCACCATGTCCGCCCGTCTTCTTGCCATGCCTGCGCTGAAACTGCTCCGCCGCTGCGCCGCGTTGACCTCGCTGTTGGCCGTCTGCTCCGGCTTCGTCCGGGCCGCGGAATCCGAAGTCCGTGGCCTGACGCTGACCGTGACCGGCGGCGGCAAATCCGACGTGAGCCTCGCCCCCAATGTTTGGCTGAACGTGCCCTCCGGGCAACCGGCCACGCCGTTCGTCGCGCCGGGTAAGTTCACCGCCAAGTGGGAGGGCACCATCACCGCCGAACTCCGGGCCGACTTCGCCTTCCACGGCGAATTCACCGGGCACCTCAAGCTGACGGTCGGCGAAACGGTCGCGCTGGACGCCGATGGCACCGGGGACAAGCCGGTCGACGGCAAGACGGTCCGCCTCAACAAAGGCGCGAACAAACTGGTGGCCGAATACGCCGCCCCCAACAGCGGGGATGCCTTTGTCCGGCTGTTCTGGTCCAACAAGGAGACGCCCTACAATCCGCTGCCGCTGGCCGAGCTACGCCCCGCGGAGTCCGCCGAGCTCAAGACTTCCGCCCTAGTCCGCACCGGCCGCGACCTGTTTGCCGAGGCCCGCTGCGTCAAATGTCACACTTCCCCCGCCGGGATGCCGGAGCTCGCGATGGACGCGCCGGCGTTCGATGGCATCGGCTCGCGACGGAACTTCGAGTGGATGGCCCGGTGGATCGAATACCCCCACGCAAAGCGGGAGTTTGTGACTAACGACCTCCCGGGAAATCCCGTGTCCGTAATTTGGCATGAGGACATCCATGGCAAGATGACCCGCCCGATGCCGAAATTGTTTTGGGGGAAGGAGGCCACCGCCAAGGCCGAAGCTGCCGCGGCTTACTTGGCGTCGCTCAAGTCGGCGCCCGCGCAGGTCCCAACCAAAGGCGAGGTAGAGGACGGCAAGACACTGTTCGAGAAGCTGCACTGCGGCGCCTGCCACGAGTCGCCCGAGCACGGCCGCACCGCTCCCCATCAGATTTCCCTCAAGCATGTGAACGCAAAGTTTCCGCCGGGGGCGCTATCGGATTTCCTCCGGCAACCGGAACGGCACTTTGCTTGGATCCGAATGCCCAACTTCAACCTGTCCGGGAAAGAGGCCGACAATCTGGCGGAGTTCCTGCAGTCCGTCGCCGAACCGGCCCAACCTGTTTCGGCCCCTGCCGCGGCGGCCCAGATTGAGCTGGGACGGAAACTTGTGACCGAAGTTGGCTGCCTGAACTGCCACGGACTTTCGGGAAGCAGATCGACCCTGTCGGCAAAACCTTTGGCCGAAATATCGGCGGAGCGTTGGGACAAAGGGTGCCTGCTGGATCAGAGGCCCGCTGAGCCGTCGGGTTTCCCTTCCTTCAACATCTCGGGCGAACAACGGGCCGCCCTGCGGGCATTTGCGGCGACGGACCACGCTTCCCTATCCCGGCATACGCAGGACGATTTCCTCGCCCGCCAAAGCCAGCATCTGAACTGCCGCGAGTGTCACGGCAAACATGAGGGCTTCCCCGGCTTCGACATCCTCTACGGCAAGCTGAAGCCGGAATGGGCCGCGAAGTTCATCGCTGGAACCGAGTCGTGGAAGCCGCGCCCCTGGCTGGAGTCGCGCATGCCGGCGTTCCCGGCCTACGCCCAGAACCTCGCCGAGGGACTGTCGATGACCCACGGGTTCGGCCCGAAGTCGGTCGCCGATTCCAAGCCGGCGGAAGCTGACGACCTGGTGAAATCCGGCCACAAACTGGTCGGCTCGCAGGGCGGCTTGCAGTGCATCAGCTGCCACCCGGTCAACGAATTG
>JBIIUN010000478.1:0-3767 GCA_044339945.1 Kapaibacterium sp. (SeqCode) | reverse complement strand
TTTCCACGGGAATCAGGCCTGGTTTTGCTCCGCGTAGTAGCGGAAGCGGTTGATGCGGTAGACGTAGGCGAGGATCTCGGCGACGGCGGCGTAGAGCTGGGCCGGGATCTCGCTGCCGACCTTGCCGTATTTGAACATCATCCGTGCCAGCGGCTTGTTCTCGATGATGGGGATCTGGTGCTGGCCGGCGACCTCGCGGATGCGGAGGGCGTTCAGGCGGGTGCCCTTGGCGACGATCTTGGGCGCCTTCATCGTCTTGCGGTCATAGCGAAGCGCGACGGCGATATGGGTCGGGTTGGTCACGATGACGTCGGCGTGGGCGACATCTTGCAGCATCTGCCGCTGCGTCTTCGCCGGGCGGCGGCGGCGCATCTTGGCCTTTACATGGGGGTTGCCCTCCATGCTCTTCATCTCCTCCTTGACCTCCTCCTTGGTCATCATGAGGTCCTTGCCCGTCTTCCAGAATTGATAGGCGTAGTCGATGGCCGCGATGACCGCGAGGGACATGCCGATGGAGACGATGATCTTCATCGCCGCCTGCGCGAGGAACTCCGAGATCCGGGAGACATCCACCGCCGTGTAGAAGATCGGGTCGTCGATGATCTGCTTCACGCGGCCCTGGGAGAAGGCGCCGATGACGGCCAGCTTCGCCATCGAGAGGCCGGCGGGCACGAGCGACTTGCCCGAGAAGATGCGCTTGAAGCCCGCGAGGGGATTCACGCGTTCCCAGTTGAACTCGAGGGCTTCCGAGGCGGTCTGGAAGCGGCTCTGGACCGCGCCGATGACCACGCCCGAGACCATGCACGTGAGCACCACCGGGGCGACGCACGCGGCGAAGACGAGCGCGCTCCGGGCCGCGTAGCCCTGCATCGCGTTCGCCGTGAGCGGGATTTCGGAGAGATGCCCGAAGATGGCGATCTGGACGTTGGCCAGCTGGTCCCACAGCGCGTGGCCGGTGAACTGGAGCGCCATCAGCGAGCCGAACAGCACCGCGACGGTCTGCACCTCCGCGCTGCGCGGGAATTGGCCGTGCTTGATTGCCTCTTCCAGCTTCCGCTGCGTTGGCAGCTCTGTTTTCTCGCCGTTCTCGTCGCTCATGGTGAGGTCCTGGGGCGGTTCAGCCGGGTGCCATCAGCCGCACGACCCGGGCCAAGTCGTCGGGCAGGCGGCGAAGATAGTTGGCGAGGTGCTGGCCCATCAGCGTGCAGGTGAGGCCGAAGCTGAGCAGGCCCACCAGCGTGCGGGCGGCGAAGCTCTCCTGGAACACGTTCATCTGCGGCACCGCGCGACCGAGCACGGCGAAGACGAGGGTGATCAGGAACGACACGGCCATCAGCGGCGCGGCGATCTGGAGCGCGATCACGAAGATGCGGCTGGTCTGGGCGATCACGTCCCGGAACAGGTCGTTCTGGAGCCGCGCGCCGCCGATGGGCACTAGCGCGTAGCTCTGCTGGAACGCGGCCAGCACCCAGTGGTGCAGGTCCAGCGTCAGGAAGAGGATGGTCGCCAGCCAGAACAGGAGGATGCCCGGCAGCGGTGTCGTATTGGGCCCGAGGGGATTGAAGGCCGTCGCCATGGCCAGGCCGATGTCATTGGCGATCATGCCGCCGGCGAGTTCCGCCGCGAAGAAGACCAACCGGCACAGCAGGCCCATGAGCAGCCCCACGCTGGCTTCCACGAAGAACAGGCGGGCCAGCGCGATCACTTCCGTGGGTTGCTGCGCCAGCGGCGGGACGATGGGCGTGACCAGTGCGGACCCGATGGCGGCGAGGGCGATCCGCAGCGGCACGGGCACCGAAGCCGCGCTGAACACGGGCATGGCCGTCAGCAGTGCGCTCAGGCGCACGAAGACAAACAACCAGGCAATGAACGTGTCGGCGGGCATGGCGGCGGCTCATTGGACCATCTGGGGGATCTTCTGGAACATGGCCGTGGTGAACTCGATCGTGGTGCGCAGCAACCAGGGCAGGGAAATGATGATCAGCACGGCGATGCCCACGAGCTTCGGCACGAAACTCAGGGTCTGCTCCTGGATGGAGGACACGGCCTGGAACAGGCTCACCGCCAGGCCGATGACCATGGCCGTGATCAGCACCGGTGCGGCCAGGGCGGCTGCCTGAAGGATCATTGCCTTGATGATTTCGATCGCGAATTCGGGAGTCATGCGAGGTGGGGTAGGGGGTTAACGGATGGTGCGATGGGCTTCAGCCGCCAAAACTTTGGACCAGCGAACGGACGACGAGGTCCCAGCCGTCCACGAGCACGAAGAGCAGGATCTTGAGGGGAAGCGCCACGGTGGCCGGCGGCATCATCATCATGCCCATGCTCATCAGGACCGTGGCCACCACGAGGTCGATCAGGACCAGCGGCACGAAGATCAGGAAACCCATCTGGAACGCCGTGCGGAGCTCGCTGATGATGAAGGCCGGGATGACCACCCGCAGGGGCAGGGCGCCGGGGTCCGTGGGGCCCATCTTGGCCAGTTCCACGAACAATTCCACGTCCCGCGGCCGGGTCTGCTTGAGCATGAAGCTCCGGATGGGCGCCGCGGCCGCGTCCAGCGCCTCGGAGCTGGAAATCTGCTTGGCCGCGTAGGGTTGCAGCGCCTGTCTGTCGATCTGGGCCCACACCGGCTGCATGATGAAGTAGGTCATGAACAACGACAGGCCGATGAGGATTTGGTTCGCCGGCGTGCCTTGCAGGGAAAGCGCCGAACGCACGAACGACAGGACGATCACGATCCGCGTGAAACTGGTCATCAGCAGCACGATGGATGGCGCCAACGACAGCAGGGTGATCGTGAACAGGATCTTGATCGCCACATCCACGTCCTGCGGTTGCTGGGCGGCCTCGACCCCGAGATTCAGCCGGAACGGCACGATGCCCCCCGGGGCTTGGGCGGAGACCGGCAAGGTGAACAGCAACAGGGGCAACCACCACCGCAGCCATCGGAGGGAGATGAACGCGCGCATAAGAGGGAAGGGTGAGGTTAACGCCGGCCCACGGCCTGCATGAGGGCGTCGGTGAACGACACGACCGGGACCGCCGGTTCGGCGCCGGCGCCGTCCGGCGGGGCGTCGGGCAAGGCGCTGATCAGGCTGAGGCCGGTCGGCGACGACGCGAGCAGCAGGCGTTGCCGTTCGTAGCCGATCACGTAGAGCGCGTGCCGATTCCCCAGGGACTTCACCTCCAGCACGTTCAGGTGCGCCATGCCTTTCGGGGTCCCGAAGCGCCGTTGCTGCCGCAGGAACCACTGGGCGGCCAACAGCAGGCCCACGACCAGGGCAAGGGCTCCCAGCATGCGCACGAGGGGGCCGAGCAGCGACGGACCGGCCGGTGCGGTCAGGGGGGCGTTGGCGATTGAATTGGTCGCGGCGGCGGCGCCGGCGAGCGGGTCCGCCGCCCAGGCCGCCGACACCAGCAGCAAGGCACTGCCGAATAGCAGTCCTCGCCGGAAGCCCGGCAAAAATGTCCCTTCAAAACACATGGCACCCCGGTTCAAGCAGCGGATGTGCCACCGGGCAAAAACGGCCGGTTTAGGCCTGCTCCGGCGGGACGGCCGGCGTCGTCGGCAGTTTCTGCCGGGCGCGGGTGGCCGGTCTCAGGGTGGCCCGCTGGAAGGTCGGCGGACCAGGACGCGGCCGTTCAGACGTCGCACACCTTGGCCGCGTGGCGCAGGGCCAGCGCCTTGTCCGGCCAGGTGGGGATGAATTCCTGCGCGACGTGGCCGGTGTAGCCGATTTCGAGCAGGGTTCGCATGATGGCGG
>JBIIUN010000376.1:0-5129 GCA_044339945.1 Kapaibacterium sp. (SeqCode) | reverse complement strand
TCCTGAATCCGGGAAAATTCCTCGGCTGAGCCGGGATTGCCGGCGGCCTAGAAGTTGATCCCGACGCTCGACTGCAGCGTCAGGTCGTTCTGGTCCACCCCCGGTGGCGGCGCGGAATCGTAGAGTTCGATCGCGTTGAACGAGATGGTGACCCGCTTGAACAGCGGATAGCTCGCGCTGAGTTCGAAGCGGACCCGGTAGTCCGCCAGGTCTTCCACGTTCGGGAGGAAGGTGAGGCGTTGGTCGAAGCGGAGTTTTTCCGACACCTGCCAGGAAAGGCTTTCGGCGACGCGGATCGACAGGTAGGAGCGGTCGTTGGCCGTGATGAAGTTGATGTTCTGATACTGTCCGCCCAGCTCGCCGTTCACGTTGAACTTGGGCCGCTGGATCAGCTTGTAGCCCAGCCCCACGCCCTCGTCGAACTCCATGTCCACCCGCCGGATCTCGTCATAGCCGATGCCGCCGGTGTTGTAGATGTAGGTCCGGCGTTTCGTGCCGAAGTCGTAGTCGGTCTTGATCCGGCCGTTCATGCGGTTCGCCGATTCGCGGCCGTTCAGGGTGCCGTAGGCGACGTGGTATTCCGCGTTGTTGCGCACCCGATTGAAGGAGTGGTTCGCGTAGGCGTTGCCGTAGAAGGTCTGCCGGTCCGCAGTGCCCATGCCGAGGTCCATGCCGAGTTGGACACTGCCGTGCCAGTTGGTGGTGTAGGGCACGAGCCACTGGGGAAGCCAGGAGCGCGCCAAGGCGCCCAGGGCGGCGACCGGCGGATTGGTGCCGCCAGCAATGGCAATGGGCTTGGCCGGGCTTGAGGAAGGAGCGGGCGCCGGCGCGGGTTTGGGCGAGGCGGCGGGGGACGCCGGAGGCGACGCCGGGGTCACCGCAAGCGGCGGTGCCACCGGCTCGCGTTTGGCGATCTCCGATTTGGGAATCTTGATGGTTCCGGCGAACGGGGTTTTCAGCGTCAGCCGTTCGGCGGATTCGGACTTCACCTCGCCGGTCAGGCGGTCGCCGTTCCGCAGCGTCAGCACCTCGGGTGCGGCGTTCAGGCACCAAGCCAGCCAGCAGGCCAAGAGCAGCAGCCAGCGCCGCCCTGCTTCAGGGCTTGCGTTCAGGCGTCGGTTCTGTGGGTGGCTTGGCATTCTCTTCCGGCTTCAGGTCTGCGGTCGTGACTTTGGCCGGAGGGCGGTTGGTTCCCGGGGCGGGAATGTCTCCTGGCGAAGGGCGACGGACGCCTCCAATGACGGCGACTTCGCCGGCCTCATTCACGCGCAGTTCGGGCGTCGTGGTCGTGTAGCGATACAGTTCGCGTCGGGTGATTTGGCCATTCGTTTCGAACAGATGGTAGGCGCTGGAATTGGCGTCGATGCGGTGGAGCACGTGGAAGCGGTTCTGGCGGTCCACGACCCAGCGCGGCGGATCGAAGGTCACCACGTTGCCGAGGTTCGTGACCTTGAAGTTCGTGGACTCGTCCCCGTCCGTCACCCGGAGGTAGAGGCGCAGCTTCCGCAGGAAGTTGACCTGCTGGAGGATGTATTTCCGCTTCACCGTGGTGCCGTCCGGCAGCGTGACGCCCAGCACGCGGTCGGGGTTCAGCCGCACACCGCTCACGATCTCGAAGCTCTTCGCCTCGCTGGAATAGATCTCGGCGCTCTTCGGCGTGGTCGCCTGGGCCACGACCCGATATGTGCCCGGCCGGTCCAGCGCGAAGTGCGGCATCAGGTTGAAGTGCAGCGTGCCCACGGTGGCGTGATCCAACGTGAAGCTGCCGCTCTCGCTGACCTCGCTCAGTTTGTTCACCACGCCCGAATCGCTGCGCTCCACGGTGAACCGGATCCAATCGGCCTGTTCGCCGAGCGTCAGCGGGCCGCCGGAAAAGTTCGCGACCTTGACCGTCAGGTCCAGCTCTTCGCCCGGCAGGAAGAAATCCCGGTCCGTCGACAGGCGCAGCTCGATCTGGGCCCGGGCGACGGAACCCAGGCAAAGGGCGGCAACGAGGAGCGGGGCAAATCTCATGCGACGACTCTAGGGACGCGGACCGGTGAGGCAAGCCGTGGACCGGGCCACTTCGCGGACGTTCAAAACGAAACTCTGGCGCGATGCTTGCCGCTGACCCGCCGGTCCCTAGGCTGGCCAACGTGAATTCATTCCGTCTGTCCGGCTTTGTTGCCGGACTTCTGCTCGTGTGTCGCGCCCTCGGGGCCGAGGCGGGCTACCCGCCGCTGCCGTTGGGGTCGCCGGCCGTGGACTTCGACCTGCCGGGCGTGGATGGGAAACGCTATTCGTTGAAGAGCTTCGCCGAGGCCAAGGTGCTCGCGCTCGTGTTCACCTCCAATCACTGCCCGACCGCCCAGGCCTACGAGGAACGGCTCAAACAACTGGTGCAGGACTACGCCGGCAAGGGCGTGGCCGTGGTCGCGATCAATCCCAACAGCCCGGCCGCCGTCCGGCCCGACGAACTCGGCTACACGGACCTCGGCGATTCGTTCGGGGAAATGGTCCTGCGCGCCCAGAATCGCGCATACGATTTTGCCTATCTCGACGATGGGGCCACCCAGGCCACGTCCAAGCGCTACGGTCCCGTTGCCACGCCGCACGTCTTCGTCTTCGACCAGGCCCGCAAGCTCCGCTTCTCCGGCCGCATCGATGACAACGAGCGACTGGAGCTCGTGAAGGTCCGGGACCTGCGCAACGCCCTCGACGCCTTGCTCGCCGGCCAGGAACCGCCGGTGAAGGAAACCAAGGTCTTCGGCTGCTCCACCAAGTGGAACGACAAGCTCGCGTCCGGCCAGCAATGGTTGGAGAAGGTTCGCAAGGAACCCGTCACCGTCACCACCGCCGACGAGGCGGCTTTGCGGGAACTCCGGGCCAACCAAGGCACCGGCAAGGTCCGGCTCATCAATGTGTGGGCAACCTGGTGCGGGCCGTGCATCGCGGAATTCGACGACCTGATCGACACCAACCTCCGCTTCCGGAACCGCGATTTTGAGTTGGTCACGCTCGCGGCGCAGTTTCCCGACGAGCAGCCCAAGGTGCTGGGCTTCCTGAAGAAGCATCACGCCTCCACGCGGAACCTGATCTTCGGCACGACCGACAAATACAAGCTCATGGAGGCGCTGGACCCCGACTGGAACGGCGCCCTGCCGCACACGCTGCTGCTCGGACCCGACGGCAAGGTGCTCTACCGCCAGAGCGGCGAACTGAATTTCTTGGAACTCCGCCGCAAGATCGTGCCGGCCCTGAATGCGATCAGTCCTTGGAAGGGATGACTCAATCGAGATTGCCAAACCAATGGAACAGTCGCGAACTTGCGGCCCATGGGCTTAGATTGGAATCCGGGACCCTAGGCCAAGTCTGGGTTTCAAACTGAATTCGACCAACTTCGGCAGCAGTTGAGTGCGAAATGGTGTTGGCGGCGAAAGACGAAGTCGAGACGCCTCGGTGAAATTTCCTGCACGCCATTTGACACGCTCAAGGCCCCCACGGTTGGCCTCGACACGGCTGCGACCGAATGGGCTCGTCTCCAGTTCGAGCGGCTGGCGGACAAGTCGCTGACAGTTGAGGAATTCCTCCGGCGAATGAATGGGTTTCGAGTCCTAAGTCTTGTGCCCGTAAACGACGGGTTGCCTCGCTACACCAACGGGAGCCCTGGCGGATATGTGGAAGCCTACTCGTTCCGTGGGCAGTTCTTGCGCGACTGCGAAGGGATTATCGGGCCGGAACTTTTGGAATCTGCCTATGTTTCCAAGACCGCTTCCGAAACCACTGCCTACGGTCGTGAGTTGCTCAACCGAGCTTCTGTCCGCGCCCACGAGCTTGGGATTGATCTTACCGCCGTCCACTCGGCCGAAGATCCCGAATCGGTGGAATTTCACCTTGATGTAGTCCAGTCCGCCGGTCGGTGGTGCGTGTTTTGGGGCGACCGCGGTCACTGGTTGGAAGCCTATTCTTAACGGGGACTAGATATTTGCCCTTCGCCGCACCCGCCAGCACCATACCCCGCCCGCCAGCAGCACCGTGCCCACCGCCGCGGCCGGGGCGGCCGGCGTGCCGCTCAGCCACAAGGTCAGCGCGCTGATGGCCGGGCCGCCGCAGATGCCGATGCCGATGAGCGATTCGTGGATGCCGCCGTGTTCGCCGTGGGTGTCGCTCCCGTCCATCGCGTAGTAGAGCGACGAGTAGTAGATCAGCGCCGTGGCCCAGCCGAAGCCGAGCTGCGCCGCGACGAGCACAGCCTGGCTGCGGGTCAGCATCAGCACGAGGAACGTAACCAGCAGCAGCGCGAACGAACCGAGGAACCAGCCGAAACGGTAGTGCCACGCCGGCCAGCGCCACAGCACGACAAACGAGAGCGTGCGGACGTGCTGCCACACGGACATCAATGCCCCCGCCTGCGCGACGCCGAGGCCGAGGTTAGCGGCGATGCCGGGAATCACCGCGTTCACCGTGTTGATGGCCATGTAGGCGAGCGGATTGGCGATCCAGGCCAGGCGTTGGAAATACGCGGGCCGTTCCGCCGCGTCGTGGGGCAGTTCGCCGGAGGCGATGGCCGGGGCGCTCGCCAGCCAGGCATCGTGCCGGGCCTGCAACGGCCAAGTGGCCAGGAATTGCAGGGCGTGGACGCCGACCGGGAGCCAGAACAGGCTGCTGGGCCCGAGCCGTTCAAACAGCCAGCCGCCGACGAACTGCGCGAGGCCCATCGTGGCGGCCCAGACCACGTTGTATTGCCCGACGCGGTTCAGCAGGTTGCGCGGTTCCTCGTGTTCGCTGACCAGCGCCTCAAGGATCGGCCAGGTGAAGCAGATCGACGCCGACCACAGCGCGAGCCCGAGCAGCAAGGTGCCCAGCGAGGGCAGCAGCCAGCCGAGGCACATGGCGACGACCAGGCCGCCGAACCCGACCCGCAACGAGGCGAAGTAGCCGTGCCGCTGCCCGAACTTGCCGCCGAACCACGACGCGGGGATGTAGAGCAGCCCGACGCCGGCGACGACGAGCAGGTTATGCAGGTTGCCGAACTGGTAGCGGTCCCGCAGTAGGAACAGCAGGTAGTTGAAGTAGTAGGCCGTGGCGAAGGAGTTGGCTCCTTCGAGGACGAAATAGGCGAACTTGGAAGGCGCGGGCCGCATGAAGGC